>JAFZFY010000016.1 GCA_017555665.1 Pseudomonadota bacterium
GATGACCGGTTCTGTTTTCGGACAGTTCGCAAATGCGTTTTTTGCCCATCTGCGCACCTATGTTATGATTATATTATTCAGTTGGACTGTTTTGCCGCAGTACGCGGCACATTACCATTTCCTCTTGATGAGGAGAGCACAGAGGTCTTTTTATGAAAAATATGAATATTCGAATGCTCATCGCCCTCAGCATCGCCATGCTTTGTCTCGTGGCTTGCAACAAAAAGATAGAGCCTGCAACCCCCGTTGATGCAGTGGCCGAACAGCAGATTCCGCCTGATCACAATGAAGCAAAGGCTGATGCACCCAAAGATGCCGAGGCCCCTGCTTACGAAAGTAATATCGCGGAAGATATCCTTGGCGAGTGGTCTGAAGAAGTCTCTGAAGGACCAACGGTGACTTATAAATTTATGGCTGACGGGAAATGCACGTTTCAGGATGTCATGATTCCCGATGGCGTCGATTGCACCTATAAGATTTCAGATCGCACGGGCAATCAATTCAAGCTCATTGTGACGCGCAAAGACGCATGGGGCGACACAAAAGATTTTGAAGAAATGATAGAATATAAAGAAGATCATCTATATTTTTATTTAGATAACCATCCCTACAAATATAACAAGAAATAAGCGCTGTTTTTTCTGCGCGAATATGAGCCATATTCTACGACTTGTGGATATGGCAAGATGCAAATCCCCCACTCCCATTGGAGAGGGGGATTTAGGGGGTGTTGAGGCGAAAGAAAATCTTTTGGATTCTCTTATACTACTGCCCATTGCCTTCAAATCAGAAACGTTTGCCCGATGCGGCGTAGTCTTTCAAAAGCTGCCAGAAGAAATAGACACCGCCGCCGATGAACAAAATCCCAAGGACCCAATGCAGCCAGATGAAGCTCGCGATACTGGCCGCCCCACAGCAGGCGAGTCCGACTTTGCTACCAGTTCCAGCTCTCTTCTTTAAACTCGTACCCATAATCATCTCCTCATCTTGGGGAGTTCCCCATATCGAAAAGGCGCCGCGTATTTGAGGCAGCGCCGAAAATAGCGGGCGCCCGACAAGGCCGTATGCCCGCAGGGCATAGGCCGGGCAAAACTCAAGGAACTTCAGGATTTCTGGCGATCCAGGCACGCGCATCTGCCGCATACGCGTCATCGGGATATTTCTCGATGAGCTGATTCAGGACGCGCTTTGCGCTGACCGGATCGTTCAGTTTGAGATAGCTGTGCGCGAGAAGGATATGCGCCTTAGGAATGACATCGGCTTCGGGATAGCCAGCCAGAAGCCCCGCGGCACGCGCGGCCGCGCCCTGATATGCCTCATGCTTGAAGTCATATTCGGCCACATAGAGCTCGTGATTCGCGAGCCTCCGGCGGACTTCGTTGTACTGTTCCTGGGCGCGCGGCGCGTTCTCGTCATCAGGATAGCGGCGCAGAAAGACCTTGAGCGCGGTCTCGGCCTGCGAGGTCGATTTGCGGTCACGCTGCCACGGATCCGGCAACAGGAAGAACGTGCCGGGCATCATCTCGTAATAACAATTTGCCGCCTGATACGTCGCATACGCGATATCGGCATGCGCAGGATAGGTGCGGATGAACGTCTGATACATCACGGCGGCCTGCGAATAATCGCCGCTCTCGCGGTAGGCATCGGCGATGCGCAGGTCGCAGAGCGTCGCCCAGCGCGTCGCATACGGATATTTCAGCTTGATCTCGTGAAACGACTTGATCGAATCCTCGTAAGACCCGTTCTCCATCGTCTTCACGGCCGCCCGGTATGCCTGTTCCGCCTCGCTTTTGGGCTCGCCCTCGAACACGGTCTTGTGCGTCGTCCCACAGCCCATAAACAGCGCCGCAAGCAGCATTGTCAGTACGTAACGCTTCATCAGATGACCATGCCCTTGTCGTTGATGCGGAAATCGGACGGCAAATTCTCGCGGACGCGCTCGATGCGTTCCGGATCGATCTTCCAGGCCTTGTCGCGGAAAGCCGTCGCGATGAGCACGAGCACGCGCTGGCTCTTCTCCTCGATCAGCCGATCGGTCATCGCAGAGATGCCCTCATCGGTCGCCTGCGCGATCACCGTATCCGCACAAACAAAGCGGATCGTCTCGTTATCATCGCCGAGATACGGCAAAATCGCATGGCAGATCTCCGGCTCGGTAAACGACTTGAGCACGAGCATCAACTGTTCCTTGCGCTCCGGATCGCGCACGTAATCGGGGCCGATCTCATTGAGAAGCTCCACGAGAAACGACACGAGCTCCTCATGCGAAAGCAGCTCGCAAAGCGTGCGGTACGGCCAGTTGAAATCCTTGTCGTTCGCCTTGAGGAAGCGTTTGAGCGGCTCGATCGAGCCGTCGCCGAGGTTGACGAGAAGCCGCATCGTGCGCTCTTTTTCATCCGCATCCACCGTGCCGTTTTCACACCGGCAGGTAAAACGCTCGATCAGGCGCGAAGGCGCGAGCTCCGGACCGAGTTCCGCGAGCTGCACGAGCGCGTACTGCCGATCCTCGGGGTGACCGTACATGTTGACGATACGTTTACGTAATTTTTCCGCCTTCTCTTCAGGCGTGGGCTTGATAAAACGGCGCAATGCGTCGAAAAATGACATGGACTTTCTCCAGGAATAAATGATTTGAACGCGCCAAAAACGCGGCTCGTTACTTTATGCCCGCACCTGACATTTTCAAGTTTTTTATGCCGGAAGCGGCGGTTTTCCGCGCCCTCGCGGCATCATTTTTCGTGGCCCCGGCTATGCGGTGCATACGCCGGGGCTGCGCGCCTGTCTTCGACACGGCGCGCCCGGCTCGGCTATGCGGTGCATACGCCTCGCCTTCGCTGCCTCACGACCGCATCAATGCTCATCCTCATCGCCGCCGAACGCGCCTGACTCGATCCAGGCCTGGAACACTTCCACGATCTGCTGCGCCTGCTTCGCGCTCGTAAACTTGAACTTCGCGTGCGAGCGATACTCCCCATTGCGCTTCTGGAAACGCTCAATACGGGCTTTCGGCGCGCCCCATGCCTTCTTCGTGCGATCCCATTCCGTGAACAGGAACATGATCGTCGGCCATGCGCCTTTGGACAGGACCCGCTTATCAAGCTCACGAATGATCTGCTGACCGTCCTCATCGTAATAATTGACTGTCAGCTCCTCGATTGTCGATGCCATAGTTTTCTCTTCTCCTTCAGACATTTACCCAGCTCAGGCGTGCGGTGCGCCCCCAGACTTATCACTTATTTTGACACAGGTCTCAACATAAAACCACATATCACGGCTTACATGCCGCGCACATAATTCACGACCGCCACGCTGAGCGCCTGGACAAGCCTGGACTGATACTCCGGCATCACGGCCGACAAGCCTTCCGACGCATGCGACAAAAACGCCATCTCAAGCACGACAGCCGGAACCCTGGCTCGCGTCAGCACCGTGTAATCGCCCGTCTTCACGCCTCTGTCCAAGACCTCGAACCGATGCCGCATGGCCCGGTTAAAACAATACGCCATGCGCTCCGCGCCCATGCCCGCCTGCTCGCGTGCAACACGCTCTTCGTCCGTGATCTCCACACCCGCCTTGACCATATCGGCCGCCCAGTAATCCCCGGCCCAAAAGCTCTCAAACCCGATCGCATCCGGATTCAGCGAGTTGTTGAAATGCAGGCTCAAAAAAAGGTCGGCATGGAGGCGGTTGGCGACTTCGATGCGTTCCGAAAGCGACAGGCTCTCATCGCGATAACGCGTCAATACGACCTCCACATCCGGCATAAGGGCGCGCAGGCGATCGGCGAGTAACAGCGCGATCTGCAATGTCAGGTATTTCTCGTGTATCCGGGCGACGCCGAAAGCGCCCTCATTTTCGCCGCTGTGACCGGGGTCGATCACGATCGTGCGCGCCTTGACAGGCATGGGCACGGCTTCGCTTTCCGCATCCGCGTCACTGCACGGCTCTGCCGGGGCGCGTTCGCGCTCTGCCGCACCACGTTCTGCGGCTCACAGCGCCGCCCCCATGCAGACGGCTGCGCCATGGCCCCCATGCCCATGCACATACATACGGCGGCGATCACGCCGCTCACGATCCACTTCATACCGCCAGATCAGTTCGTGTTATTGATCTTCTTCAGATCCATGCCGATCGCATAGCCATAAGAGGTATAGCCGTAAAAACCATACCCGACGACGCCGAAGGCCACGCCATTCGCGCTTTCCAGGTTATGCGTGCCGCCATCGAGATCGAGCCAGGCAAAGCGATAACCTTGGTTGCCGAAGGATGTCCAGCCGCCGAATATCCCGTTGCCAAGCGTCGATATCTCGGTCGGCGTGGTGACTGCCTTGCCGTTACGCCCCGCGCCCGAATACTTGATCACCGCATTCGTCGGCGCAATGACCGTCACATAGTCTGCCGAATATCCGGCCGGAATCGAGAACGTATAATCGGTCCTGTACTGCTCTCGGGGCACGAGCGATATGAACGACGGGTCGCCATAAGCCGCATTGCTATATCCCAGACCGACGAGGAACTGACCGACATAAATCGGGCGATTCGCCGTGATATCAAAGCTGTTCTTTGAATCCACACGGGCAAAGGCTCGCGCATTCAGGTTGATCGTCTTGTTCGTGTTGGAGTCGCCGCTCGGCCCGACGAGCTTGACCTGGGTGCCGTCCTGCTGCGCCAGGATGTAATAGACATTGATCTCATCCTTCTGCGGACGCGTGCGCGTCGCGGCATAGTTCGTCCCCCATGCCTTGAGCGGAAGAATCATCTCCTCGGTATGGTCACACGCGCCATAACCGATCGGGATATTCGAGCACGCCGCGCCGCCGAACACCTCGATCTTCTTGTCCGCCTTGAAATAAGACCCGGTGGATTCAGTCGTGCCAGACTGCTGCAGGCTCAGCGCATCGAACTGATTGAGCTGGAAGGTGCGTGTCGAGCCCGCACCCATCGCCGCGATCGAGCCGCCATTGCTCTTGTTCGTACCGGCGCGCGTCGCCGCCTTGACCGTCACCGTCACATTCGTCACGCCGGGTTCTGTCGCGACCGCCGTGATCACATCCGCATTGTCGCCGCTCAGGCTCGTAAAGCCCATCGTCAGATATTCCTGGCCAAGCGCCGTCTGCGGCAGCATCAGCGAAGCATCCGACGAATAGCCGTTTGCCTTGCCATAGGGGTTGAACTGGTAGGCGACCACCGGGATCGTGCTGCGCACCTTGAACGCCAAAGGCGCCTGAACCGTGTTCCGCAACATGTAATCATAGATCGTCGTCCCGCTCTTCTGCTTGTTCGTCTGCGAGCCGTTTGCATCGCCAACAATCGTCCGATAGGCCACGGCACCCGGCGCAACCGTAAACGTCAGGTACGGCGTGCGCGACATGCTCGTATAGGCCGGCTTGTCGAATACATAGATCGTCGCCGTTTCCGTCTTGCTCGGATTGCTCACGACAAGCGTCATGTCGTAATACACGCTGCCCGTGTTCCCCTGATAATTCTGCAAGAACACCGGCCAGTATTCACAGCCGATATAGCTGTCCTCGCCCATGATCAGCTCGCAGGCCGACCGGCAGGATTCCTGACTGTCATCGATATTGTTGCAGTTCTGATCACCGCCGATATAGAATCCTGCGGCATCGCATGTCACCATCGACGGATAGACCGCGCCCTCGCAGGAGCCCCAGAACTGCCCCGTCTCGTTACATTTCTGCGTGCCGAACCGGCAGGCGCCGTAAGGTTTTTGCGTAGACGGATTGATATTGGCGACATCACCGTTCCAGCACTCGCGCGTCTGCCCAGGCTGGCAGGTGCAGGCATCCGTCGATTCGCAGCCGTTGAGGATATCGCCGTCACAGTCGTAATGGCCTTCATCACAACTGCAGACGCTGTCCGCGCAGACCATGCCGTCCGCGCACACGGATCCGCATGCGCCGCAGTTCTTCGCGCTTTTCGTCAGATCGACACAGCTGCTGCCGCATCGCGTCAAGTCACCGCAGTCGAGCTCACACATGCCGTTGGTGCACTGCTCCTTATCGCCGCATGCATTCAGGCATGCGCCGCAGTTCTTCGTATCCGCCTGAAGATCGACGCATGTGCCAAAACACCGCACCGTCGGGAACTCACAGCCGTCCGACACATCGATGGCCTTGCAGCGGCCTTCCACACACGATTCATTCTCACCGCATACAACGCCGCAGGCACCGCAGTTCTGGTCATTCGCCAAGACATCGACGCACAGCCCCCAGCAGGCCTCGAACCGCTTGCCCTCTTCGCTCTCACACTCGACTTCCGCAGGCGTGCACACGCCATCGACACACGACTCGCTGGCATCGCACACGACATCGCAGCCGCCGCAATGCATGACATCCGACATGCCGTCGACGCACAAGCCCTCGCCACAGCAAAGGCTGCCAGACACGCAACACGCCTTGCCGCAGCAGACCTCGCTCTCATCGCAGCAGTTGCCCATATCACAGGCCTTGCGCCCTTCCTCGCATTTGATGGCGCATACCGAACTCGACTCGCAACCGTTTGAGATGTCGTCATCGCAGTCAAAAAAGCCAGACGGGCACAGGCACAGGCCGGATTCGCAGAACGAATTGCCCCCGCACTCGGCATCCGAGGCGCCGCAGTGCGCGTTATCTGTTTCGGGATCCACGCATTCCCCGCTGCCCAGGAGCTTGAAGCCGATCGGGCAGTTGATGATGCACTTCCCGTTCTGGCATATCTCGGCATCCTCGCACATCACGCCGCAGCCGCCGCAGTTGTCGATATCGCTGAGCACGCTGATGCATCGGCCTTCGCAATTCTCTTCACCCGACTTGCATGTCACGGTTTCGCCCTTGCACACGCCTGACTCGCAAGTCTCATTCTCCCCGCACTTGACATTCTCTTTGCCGCAGTGCTCAGGATTGCTCTCGACATCGACGCATTTCTCGTCGATACAGAGACCGTCGCAATTGTCCTCGCTGCACGATTCCGACGGCGTATCCACGACGATCAATCCGTTGCTTCCCCCGCTGTCGTCACATGCCACGCCCAGACAAGCCATGCAGGCGATGATACACCACAAATATATATTTTTTCTCATATCTGCCTCTTTAGCTATACAGTTGCCGATTCCACAAACACGCGCCATCTATGCATTTGCGAGGTTTCAGAATGTTTCACCTCGCCCTTTGGCAAACATACAGAAACCCCCGGCGTATCCGCAGGATAGCCGGGGTCAGCGCGGCGTATCCGCAGGACAGCCGCGCCCCCCAACTCTAATTGACGATCGTCACAGATTTTTCGCCGGGGACCACGATCGAGACTTTGCGCTCGCCGAAACTCATGCCCGTCTTCGGCTCATAAAGCTCGATATACGCCTCGAAGACCTGCGCCTGTTCAGACGGCTTCACGCAGCTGTCGTTCTGCGCGACGATATGGAAATTGAGCTTGGCACCGGCCTTATCCTTCGAGCTCGTGCCGATTGCAAAGTTTGTATAGCCGTTGAGATAGGCGGCATCGTTGAAGGTCGCAGCCTTAGCCACCGGGTTGCAGGATGCCTCGGGTTCCTGCGGCGGGCGGACATAGCCGAAGATCTCGTTATCCGAAGCATCCCTGATCGTCTCAAAGGCCTCGACACGCTTGATAAAGCACGACGTGTCGATCTCGGAATTGGCGATCTTGTTGCCCTTCACGCGGACAGCCACTTCGGATGTCGCGTATTTCACGAGCGCATCCACGCCGTCGACGAGCGCATCCGAAAGCACCGTGCCGGTCGCGATGCCGTAGCTCAGCACGCACTGATTGTCGACAGGCGCAACGCCCTGAAGGTTGCCGGATTTATCCATCAACGTGCAGCACTGCCCGTCGCCGCACTTCCAGCTCGACGCATCTATCTTGAACGCACACACAGGCACGAGCGCCGACGTGGCCGTGGATGTATCGACGAGCTGCTGGAGCTGGCGAACGTCAGTTTTGTTAGAAAGCTTGTTGTCGGTCGCATTGTCATAGATCGAGATGATACGCGCGCCTTTTTCCTGATACGCCTTATGGACATTGGACGAATAGTGACCGCCAGGATATTTGCCCGCATTGGTCTGATCGACATCGACATACGCGGGATCGTAGGGAATACACGTGGAACTGCTATTATTATTCTTGGTATCACAGTTCGTGCCGTTATCATGTGACGTCGTATCGGTGATATGCACGACGACGGGGAGGCTGTTGTCGCGGAACTGCCCGCCACCCCACCGCCCGTCCGTCTTAGGCGTGCGTGCAATCGTCCCGGAACTGAAAGCCGTGCTATTGTTATCGATCTTGAATTTCTCCCAGTGCGTCTCCTTTAGCGAGGGATCGTCGCCCTTGACGATCTGCCAGAGCGCCTCGTAACCGGCTTCAGGCAAGTCGCCGCCGTGATGCAGCGAGATCGTGTTGACCTTGGACTGAACAGCCTGGGCATCCGTTTCGGGACGGATCACGAGCTCGAACGGCTTGTCATTCATATCGGCGCGCCCATAACCGCCATCTACCAGACCGACCCCCGGCAGATGATCATACTGTGAGTTCTGCGTCGGGCGCGTGGGGAAGTCGTCGAAACGAGACACGCCGATCGCGCTTTCAGACACGCGTTTCTTGATCTCGGGGATAATAAAGGAGCTGATCTTAGTCTTGAGGTTCGCGACCTCCTCGCCCATCGATTTCGTCGTATCGAGGTTGAAGATGACATCGAGCCTGGACACGGCGGGATTGAATTCCAGATAATCCTCTTCGACCGTGCGTTTGTCTTCATCCAGATTGCCCTGATACGGCAGATAGAAGTAGAAGTCGAACGCGCCGGTGACCGGATCCCCGGACGCATTCACGCCAGACACGACACCGTAGAGCGGGTTACAGATGAAATCCTGGCCCGTGACGTTCTTGTTGACATTCTGATGATACCAGTCGCCGGCGATATATTCGCTGGCATCGCCGAAGCCATCCTCATCGGCATCTTTGACATAGCGGCTGTCCACCGCCCGATAATCATCGATCTTGCTCGTATCCTTGACGCAGGCGCCCATGCTGCACACCTGGTCATCGTCGCACACATTGCCGCACTTGCCGCAGTTGACTGGATCCGAATTGCTCTCGACGCACACGCCGTAGCAGGCCATGCGCTGCCCGTCGCAAGTCACCTCGGCATCCTGGCATTCGCTGGCGCTGCACACCTGGTTTGTCGCGCACCGCTTGCCGCATTCGCCGCAGTTCAGCGGATCCGTCGCCAGATCCGCGCAATACGCGCCGCCCCTGCGCCCGATCACGCCCATGCATGCCGTCTTGTCGCCGCAATCCATCACGCAGGCACCGTCACGGCAGACCGAGCCCTTGCCGCAGTCGGCACCGCAGCTGCCGCAGTTGGCCGCATCGCTCTGAAGATCCGTGCACTTGCCCCAGCACTGCTGCTGCTCGCCACAGTCCACGCCCGAAGACTCGCACGTGCCGTTCGTGCACACCTGGTCGTACATGCACGAGGACAGATTCTCGCCGCAATGCACACTATCCTTGGACGGATCGACGCATGTCATGCCGAGCTCGCGCATCCCGTCCGGACACGCCATCACGCAAGATCCCTCGCTGCAGATCGCGTTTTCGGGGCATTCATGACGGCAGGTGCCGCAGTTCTTCGCATCCGACATCACATCGATGCACTTGCCGAGACACGCCTTCTCGCCCTCGCCGCACACGATCGGGACCCAGCAAAGCACTTCATAGCCGTCCTCAAGGCCGTCGCCGTCGATATCCACGAGGCGATAATCGGGCTCGGCGTTGTCAAGCGAGCTGTGCGGGCGAGAGCCGGGCTCGCCGCCGAGTTCCGAACTGTCGGGGAGGCTGTCGTTATCGCTGTCGAGCTCGTAGCGATCGTAATACCCGTCCTTGTCGCTGTCGTAACGGTTCTCGTAATAATCGAGAATGCCGTCACCGTCGCTGTCGCTGTCCTTGTAGTCGGGAATCTTGTCGCCATCGCAGTCAAACGGCTTCTCGGCCGTCCCGATCTCATCGGGCACAAGATCGCCCATGCGAAGCTGGCAGCTCACATCATCCGCAGAAGGCTCACATGGCTCATACGAGGACACGCCGCGGTCATCGCGCTTGATGCGGCCATATCCCCACACGCCCCACACCTGCTTTTTGGCATTGTAGCAGTCGGCACCGCGCGGGCCTTCCGGACCGTATTGCTTTTCATAGAGCGGGTTCACAAAGGCCGTGATTTCATCCAGATCCAGAACGCCGTCGCCGTCATTGTCATCCGAGGCGCTGTCGAGGATCCCGTCTTCATCCGTATCGGCAAGCAAACCGTCCGAATTAAAGCCCTCCACCTTGTCGAGTATGCCGTTGCCGTCGCTGTCGTCATCCAGAAAATCAGGGATCATGTCATTGTCGCTGTCTGCCGGCTTTCTGCAGCTCGACGAGCCGCGCTCGACATTGTCGGGAATACCGTCGCCGTCGCTGTCGTCATCCATGCAGTCCACCAGCCCGTCGTTGTCGGTATCCACATCGCAGCGGTCGTATTCATCCGCGATACCGTCGCCGTCCGTGTCCTTGCACGTGCCCGCGCCGCCGCTCACGCATTTGCCCTGATCACATGTGCCGTCATCACAAAAAACAAGCGACGATCGGCAGTCTTCGCCATCCCCCACAGGCTTCTTGCATATCCCGCTGTTGCAGCTGAACCCGGAAGCGCACACATGCGTATCGTCGCACGCCTGCCCGCTCTGGACTTCCACCTTGCACACGCCTGCGACGCACTTGCCGCGCGTGCAGAGCTCGTCACCCGTGCAGTCGCCGCCGAGACCGACCTTGGCCTTGCATTTCCCCAGCACGCACACTTCCGAGCTCTTGGCACACGGCTCCGAATCGCTACATGGCACTCCAGATGACGCCACCTCGCATTTGCCGTTCACGCATTCGCCCTCGAAACAATACGTGTCTTTGGCCTTGCAAGACTCCCCTGAATATGCCGGCACCATGCAGTACCCTTCCACACAGTCAAATCCGTCCCCGCATGTGTCATCACACGGCGTCAGCGAATCATGTGAAGGTTTGTTCAGACTCTCGCCTTCGCACCCTGCAGCCAGCAAACAGACAGCCACCAATCCCAACAAGTATTTTTTACGCATCATTCCTCCTGCTCAGATGCACATGACAATTTTTTCGGCGCGGGGCGGTCTTATGGCTCCGCCATACAGACCGCTGACGCGCTATGCCGCGTGCGCGGCATACGCGCTTTTCTTTCGTGCCGCCGCAAAGCGGCCTCTAAAAATGAATCTAACAAATAGCCCCTGATTATTCAACCACCCCCACGCAACAACGCCGCCCAAACGCCGCGCAAGTGCCCCAAAAACGCGCCCCGGCGGCTTTGCACAAGATTCTCGCAAGCCCCCAGGACCTATCCCGTGCCCCCTGCCCCGTGCCCGAAGCCCCGTGCCCGAAGCCCCGCCGCGCCTTCGCAGGCGCAAACCGGCATCATCCGGAACCCGTCTGAGCGATATCGCGCGCGATGCAGGCGAGTACGCCCGCGAGCACGCGGCGGTATAATGCCGAGGGGGGAGCCGGATCGCGCAGATACCCGGACAGCGCGCAAGCCTGCAAATGCCCATTTTCCTTGATCTCCGGCGCATGCGCGATATTGATCCCGATACCGTAACGCACCTGCGTGATCGCCGCACGCCCCATGCGCACCTCCGTGAGACAGCCCGCCATCTTGGACATCGCCCCATCCGCGCCGCGCACGACCACATCATTGGGCACCTTCACCTCAGGCATGACCGTCATCAGCGGCGACACGGCTTCGATCACGGCGCGCGCAGGCAGCGCCATCAAGGCTTTGACGCACGCCGCATCGACATGCACCGGCATCGCGATACTCAGGTACAGGTTCCCCACGCCGCTCTGCCACACGCGCCCATGTTGCCCATGAAATCCCGTACCATCCAACGCGATCGCGAAAATCTCGTCCCCCTGCCACGCCCGAAGCCTGTCAAACTGCGAACCATCCGCAAACCGCTCAAACAGGCACCGTCCCCACGGCGCGCCAAACGGAAGCCCCGCCACCTGCCAGATCCCGAACGATGCCCCCTCCCAAACATCCTCGCACCCAGCCTTGCGCACCGCCCAATGCTCGCCGACCAGAACAGACACGGCCTCGTCGATATCATTCGTCCAAAGCTCCATAAACGACCAGCATCCATTCACTCAGACGCAATGACCGCTTTCTTCATTACACGTCATATCACAGAATTCGTTACGCTCCGGCTCGTAATATAAAATCTTAAATTCAGGATCTTCCACGCATGTATATACTTGCATATCATATCCTTCCACTTCATCCCAATTCATCACCATGGTGCATGCATAAGCCTCGGCATCCTTGACATCACAAGGCATGTAGCAGCCTATCACGTCGTGGCAATGGCTTCCGCAATCCTCCGCCACCACAAAACCATTACGGCATGACAGGTGGAACCTGCCATCGCATCGACGGGCATAGTAATTTTCCGCAGTGCTCACATCAGAACAAGCCTT
Source organism: Pseudomonadota bacterium (assembly GCA_017555665.1). Classification (GTDB taxonomy): domain Bacteria; phylum Myxococcota_A; class Bradymonadia; order UBA4248; family UBA4248; genus UBA4248. The sequence continues at coordinate 12,544 of JAFZFY010000016.1, forward strand.
GCCCTCATCCGCATGCAAGGTGACACATGCGTTTCCTTGCGAATCACATCCATGCGGGCACGACTGCGTGGTCTCTTCCCAGCCATACAGATTCTCCGCAAACTGAATGCACCGATAGGCGGTATGCTCGTTGTAATCATCGCACTCGGATCTCGAAGCCTGGGCATCAAATTCTTCTTTCGTGCACGGGGCGATACATGTCCCCTCTCCGATCTTCACGCAAAACTCCGATTCCGCGCATCCTGCCTCCCGCGCCTCATCATCACTGCACAGCATCGGCTGGGATGCCTCGCAAACGCCGTCCGCACAAGTCTCCGATGCTTTGCATTCTTTCGTCACGATGACAAGATCCTCGCATGCGGTATAGGCATTATCCCCCAGACAGGCCGGTTTGAACGTATCGGGATCGCATGCATCCTTCTGCACGCTGTCGCTCGAATCGCAGCCATGACTCGCACACACACAGACGATAAATAAAAACGCCAACGGTCTTCTCATGGTATGTTCTCCATTATTAAGGCTAGCCCATTTTGCACCCTATCCCTAGTCGAATATAGCATAACGCATAGGAAAAGAAAATATTACACGATTGATGCGGCCTGTCGGGATAGTTTTTTGCACTTCGAGATTTTTTTTGCATTTTAGTAAAGAAGAGCTGGCTTGTCTTTTCATTTTTTTACAATGCAGTAGGTTATTGCATCAGGTGTGCCGTAGATTATTAAATACCATTCATTACTTTGGAGGATAGACATGAGCTTTTTTAAAGATGGACTGGGCAAGCAGCATCCACAGAAAGCATTATCAACAGATATTGCCAATCTAAGTAGCCTTGAGCGTGGAATCGTAGTACTGGTTGCCGCGCTATCTTTTCCGGCAGCTGCACATCAAGTCATGGTCACTCGGTTCAATGATTTTTATATACGCTTTAGAATTATCAATAATATTGAGCTCTGCTTTAGCCGCTTTATTCAAGTATTTGTCTATGCCTTCCATACACGATATGATGTATGGCGATGCCTCTCCTAATGACTTCTTGAATGGGCTGGCGTGGCTATTCATACTTATAGCAACTATTATCATCATTGTTGGGGTTATTATTTATATTTATGACTTATGGCGCATAATCAGAGGCATCGATCGTCAATTTAAGTGATTTCGCACGAAGCGCGTGGGCGTCGATTGCCGCCCATGCGCCTGATTACTGGCATAGGAGCACCTAGCCTAAAAGCACAATCCCAGAAAGCAATTTATCCTATCGCTCCAAGCTGTTCTCATCAAGCAAAAAACGATGTGATTACTATTCACTATTCATCAAATATCTTCAAAATATATTGACAAGCATAAACAACAAAACTATACTCTTTCCAGAGAAGGAGGTATAGAAATGAAAGCTCGTCATCACAAAACATTGTTACTGAAACATGAGCCAAAAACACTACAAAAAATTGTTTTAGAAATGATAGTCTTAACAGATTGGCTCACTATTTAGACTATCATAAAGGATTTAAAATGAAAAAATTTCACAAAGACGTAGAAATCGGACATTCAAATGGATACAGCTTCCACCTTTATTATGGTCCAAGAAAAAATGGGGATGAGCACACACCGCCACACCTTCATGCCTATTATAATGGTCGGAATGGAAAATTCTGCATCTGCAATAGCTATAAAGGAAAAACTGGTGATATGTTTGATGGAACACTGAAACCTCAAGAGCAAGCATTCGTAAAATCCTGGATTCTTCAGCATAAGTCGAAATTAAACAGAATATGGCGCTCCCAAAACTTTTCGCGCGTGGATTCTGCATTCGCCTCAAATCTGAATGACATTCAGCAGATGGTGAATGCAATAAAAACAGCAATGGCTAAACTGAGGTACTTTCATATGCTACTTAGCTCGAAGGAAAGAATATTTTACAGTAACCATTATTAAATATTGCTTTATCATGCAATGTTATTGCTTATTATGCTATAATCATTCAAACACATACTTATTTTTACATATTTGCGCTTACAACAAGGAGTCATTATGATTAAAAATTCCAACCCCGCTTCAGAGATCATCACGCACGCAGAAGTTTTCTACCTGTTTGCGCTCATCGTGACCTTTAAAGATGGATACAAATGTGTCTTTGACATTTCTGATCTTGTGTCCGAGCATATCATTCATCAGCCCTTTCGCGATAATCCTCTTTTCCTTTATGATTTTGTCGTCCATGAGGATGGTTATAAGATTGACTGGAATATTGATTTTGCCTCTGACAATATCAGAGAGCATTCCGTCCCATTTGACGATATCCTCAAGTACATAAAGGAACAAAGCAGAAATCGCATGATAGCTGCAGATAAATCAGATCCATTTGCAAAGGAGAAAGCGCGAAATCGCAGGAAAGCTCAAAAGCTCACACCATTTCTTGCTGATCCATTAGGCCAATCATTAACAAAGGCCATTTTAAAAGCGGAAGTCCTTGCCCCATCTGTACTCAAATTGACCTATAAAGACGGGTATAAATGTCTTTTCGACCATGGCGAATTCATGTCAAACGCATCACTTCAACCCCAGCCCCAAGATACCCCTAATGAATTTTCTAATCCTAAACTCGATTCATGGGGCACAAACATGCTTTTGGGTCAACTCGAACTCAATGCAGAGCGCATTCGGAAGTATTCAGTTCCCATGGATATGCTCACGCAATGGATCAGGGAAGAAACGAGAAAAATCCGCCATGAAGTCCAAGACAAATACAGGCCTGAGTAAACCATCGACGCCCCTAACCAATTTGAAGCAGTCGAAAGTTACTCACAGATACGACTAACTTTCGATAAGTGCCCTCTCCCAAACAGGCACGCACTGACTTCGAGCGAATTCGGCAGACAAATTCTATCCGATATCGACTCAGAATAAATACTTCAGTGACACGACACTTTGTATTACTATATCCGAACGCTATTCTGTAAGGAGATTGCCTCATGAAATTACTTCGCGAGATCATTGGATACGTAGTGGGCGGCCTAATCTTCGTCGTTCTGCTTCCCCTGGGAATGTGGTTTGCTTCGGGAATGCCGACGCTATGGCCTGTCGGTATAGCTAGAGTGATTGCAGGCTCAATACTGATGCTCGGCGGCTTGTCACTAAGCATCTGGACGATCGTTTATATGCGTTGCCGTGGCAAAGGGAACCCACTGGATGCCTTTGGCCATGAAGTGGCACCGCGTACAGTGCATCTCATGACAGACGGCCCATATCGGCTAAACCGCAACCCGATGCTGAGCGGTACGCTTATTTACCTAGCCGGAGTAGCCGTGTGGCTCTGGTCCTGGCAGGCATTGCTTGTATGGATAGCATTTTTCATCATCATGCTGATCCAGGTCATCAGTGAAGAACGCCGTCTTAAACGAGATTTCGGCGACGAATATCTTGATTACTGCAAGCACACGCGCAGATTTTAATACGCCCCCAGAATCCAAAAGCGCCCAACGGGGCGCAACCTCCCACGCCCCGAAAGGGCGTTTGATATTAACCGGGAGTGAGCGCGATGCGCGTAACCCCCGGACGGAAAAGCTCTGATTTCTTTTTTTTATTTTCTTCGAGCAGATTCGAGGAGCCGAGGCGACGGCGGAGGGAGCGTGCTGACGCACGTGACCGACGACGGCAACGAAGGCGACGAAGAAGGTGCCGAAGAAAATAAAAAAAAGCCGGCGACGTTCTACTCTCCCACACAGTCACCCATGCAGTACCATCGACGCAAAAGAGCTTAACTTCCGAGTTCAGGATGGGATCGGGTGTGGCCTCTTCGCTATTATCACCGGCAAGACTGAAGAAGCGATATATGATCGTGTCATCAAGAAGTGAATGATTCTCACGCTCCGCTCCAAAGGGGTGGGGAGGTGATCAAGCCGAACGACTGATTAGTACTGGTCTGCTAAATCTATTACTAAACGTACACAGCCAGCCTATCGACCTCATGGTCTATAAGGTGTCTTCTTACTTGCGTTGGGAGATCTCATCTTGAGGGGGGGTTCCCGCTTAGATGCTTTCAGCGGTTATTCTATCCGAACGTAGCTACCCGGCAATGCTTCTGGCGAAACAACCGGTACACCAGAGGTTCGTCCACTCTGGTCCTCTCGTAC
>JAFZFY010000169.1 GCA_017555665.1 Pseudomonadota bacterium
GAGGCGATACGCGGCGCTTTTTTTTTATGCGCGGCGCGTATGCGGACGGCAAAGCCGCCGCATAGCGACGCGGTGCGTGCGTATCTGCGAAGCAGATAGCACGCACACCCACATCGCAACTTTTTGCATACCCCGGCTCAGGTATTTTTTGGCTATTTTCGGAAAATATCGTATGATAGAATGCCCAATTCTGCATTCTAATTTTTGCATGGGCAAAAGCGCATCCTACGTTATTTAATGAGGTAAATAAGTGGCTTCACAAATAGAGGTAATTCGCGCGACCTTGAAATATTCCACCCAGGAAGAGCTGATCCAGGGCATGTCGCCGCTGATCACGCGACGGGGCCTGTTCATACACACGCGAATGACTAAGCCCGTCGGCTCCGAAGTTCAGTTTGAATTTCGCCTTGCAGACGGTTCAAAAGTATATTCAGGCGAAGGCGTCGTCCGGAAGGAAGTGCCGTTCGTCGGCGGTCCCTCCAGTCAGAAATCCGGCATGCTCGTGGCACTGCGCCGCATCAACCGCGCATTCAAGGAAGTCGTGGATGCCATTCTGGGAAGCACCGATGCCGATGACTCGCTCATGATCGCCCCCGATCCCGAAGAGGCCGTAAAGAATCAGAAGATCGTCCAGACACGGGGCGGCCAGGGGCTCGACCTGTTCGGCGATGAAGACCTCGATCTCGGCCTTGACTCGCTCTTTTCGGGCATCGAAAAGACGCCGTCACGCGCCAAAAAGCCAAGCGGAAATTTCACACACCCGAACGACGATTTCTTTGGACAAAGCAGCGGTATCAACGATTTTTCGTTTGTCGACACGGAAGCAAAAGACGATATGCCGACACCGCTTCCGGCGACATTCGGCGTATCCTCGATCGATCAAAACATCGTGCCCGACACGCCACGCGCCACCATCCTCACGCGTTCCGACCATTTTGCAGCCGTCAAGCGAGAATCGCAGATCCGCACGGGGCAGTTTGCCGCGATCAAAGAGATCGTCAATGCCGAACGCGCAGCCGTTAAAGACCAGCAGCCGCGCACGTTCATCCATCCCGAAACGAACGACGAAGACCTGTTCCCTGCACCGGAAATGCTCGACGATATCGACGACCTGATGTTCGACGACCTCGACACGTCCGCATTTGCCGAGTCGCTCTCGGAAGCGTTCTCCTCCGATGAAGTTCACGAACGCCTCGCGCCGAACATGGCAGACGCGCACACCAAGCCGCCTGCAGCCGCATGCAACGACAACACAAAGCCGCCTGCGGCCTTTTGCGCCGACAACACCAAGCCACCTGCTGCCGCATGCAACGACAACACAAAACCGCCTGCTGCCGCATGCAACGAAAACACGAAGCCACCTCAGAACAAAAAAGAAAAGATCTCCTATACCAGCCTGAACACGCCCACTGGCAAGATCGAGGCAGAAGAATCCAAAGTCAAAGAAGAGCTCGCCAAGATCACGGGCGACAACCCCGTGCTCGAAGAAGCCTCGCTCAAGGAAATGACCAAGCTCGACCCCCTCGACCCCGAAGATCCGATACGTCCGTTCTGGGGACAGCGCAACAGGATCACGGATTACGAATCCACACTCCGAAAGACATCGCCGTATATGACTGCGATATCCCGGAATGACCCGCAGAGCGCAGCCATTCGCGCCCTTCATGACCGGACCGCCCAAATCCTGAATCAGGAAAAGATCAAGGCCGCCATGGCTGAAAAAGCCCAAGCCGCCATCCCTGCCACCGCCTATCCGCCCTCGCTTATCCTTGATACGCTCCCGCAAGATATCGCGCTCGATGGCGATGATATCCCCCCGGCAGAACACAGCGAAGAAGCCGACGCGATTGCGGAACAGATCATCGCAGAGCACAGCGAGGAAGCCGACGCGATTGCGGAACAGATCATCGCAGAGCACAGCGAGGAAGCCGACGCGATTGCGGAACAGATCATCGCAGAGCACAGCGAGGAAGCTGAGACAAGCGAAGCACTGATCAGCGAGGATCACGGCGAGGAAGCCGAGACAAGCGAAGCACTGATCAGCGAAGATCACGGCGAGGAAGCCGAGACAAGCGAAGCGAAAATCAGCGAGGATCACGGCGAAGAAGCCGAGACAAGCGAAGCACTGATCAGCGAGGATCACGGCGAAGAAGCCGAGACAAGCGAAGCACTGATCAGCGAAGATCACGGCGAGGAAGCCGAGACAAGCGAAGCGAAAATCAGCGAGGATCACGGCGAGGAAGCCGAGACAAGCGAAGCGAAGATCAGCGAGGATCGCAGCGAGGAAGCCGAACCCAAAGCCGCTCCTATCGATGATGCGCACGTGGAACCCGCGCGGATATCGGATGTCTCCGAAACGGTGTCGCATATCCAGCCGCCGCTCGGACTGCCCAAGCCGATCGCCGGCCTGCCCAAGCCGCCAGCGAACCTGCCCAAGCCGATCGCCGGACTGCCAAGGCCGTCAGCGAACCTGCCCAAGCCGATCGCCGGCGCGCCCAAGCCGATCGCCAGCATCGCCGAGATCGCAAGCCTACCCCATCCAGATCATAACTCCGGTACAGCCATACCCAATCCGGAACACGCTGAACCGACAACTGCTGCATTCCCAGGAAACAAGGATGATACCGCCATTAAGGATAATCAAAAGGAGCCTGACATGAACAAGCATCCGTCGAATTCAAGTTTTAAGATCGCTGATGAAGAGACGCCTTCCCAGCTCTTCGCAGCCCTTCAGGAAGACATGTTCTCATCCATAGATTCTCCGACGCTTGAGCCAGAAGACGTAAACACGCCAGAGGAAAGCGAAGCGTCAGCGGAAGAGGCGATCGCCGCCCAGCCGGAAGAAGCGCCTGCCACCCTCGATATCGAAGAGCGCGTGCCCGCAGAACCGGAGCCGGAGCCGGCCATATCCGGCATCGAATCGATGCCAGAACCAGCCGAAAGCCAGGAGGATGAATTCATCCTTGACATGCCGAGTCTCGATTCTGCCAGGACCGAAGCGCCCAAAGATGAAGAGCCCGTCAATGACCCGTTTGCAAACGCATCCGGGATTGCGACGCTTGAGTCGATGAACGGCACGTCGACGCCGGCAGTCCAGCGCGACTCGCATGATATCGTCATGAACGACGTGACCGCGAACCGTCAGGCCGTTCCTCGCCGACGCGAGCGCACCCCGGAACCGACACCGCCGGCACCGGAACCCAAGAAAAAAGGCTTTTTCAGCAAACTCTTTGGCAGATAGCTCCAGCAAACGCCTCCAGTCGCATGATTCTATACGCCGGCACGTGATACGTGCCGGCATATCCTCATTGAGCCATATCCCAGGGAGTCCCCATGCCGGTCATCGGAATCGATCTCGGAACCTCAAACACGTGTGTTGCCGTCGTAAAGAATGGCGTTCCCCAAGTCATCCTCGACGATAAGGGGCGATCCACGCTCCCCTCTGTCATGTCCTTGAACAAGAAGGGGCAATTTTTTATCGGCTATCTTGCCAAAGCCCAAATGACCGTGCAGCCCGAACGCACAGTCCATTCGGCAAAACGCTTGCTCGGGCAGCGTTTTGATTCTGCCGATGTCCAGCGGATTCTTCCGTTTCTATCCTATGCTGTCGTGCCGTCGCAGGATCAGATGGCCTGCATCATGCTTGGCGATCAGTGCCTGAGCCCGACCGAGATCAGCGCGGCCGTTCTGAAAAAAGTCAAGCTTCTCGCGGAAAATGCGCTTGGCGAGCCGGTCAATCAGGCCGTGATCAGCGTGCCCGCCCATTTCGACAACAA
>JAFZFY010000170.1 GCA_017555665.1 Pseudomonadota bacterium
AAGAAGCTTTCCAATATCTGTATTTTGAAGGGGATTTTCGGTTAAAAATACGACGTGATTCAGTAATATTCTGATCTGAAATAATGCCCTTGTTTGGTAAAGTTACTGCCTTTAAGTATGCTTTATATGGTGTGCTATTTGGATTGAGAATGGCTGAAAAGAGAATATTTGTATCAATAAATACTCTCATACAGATTCAACCTCTGAATGTATCTCATATAATAAGTCATTGATATCATCTTCTGATTGCAGATTTGCTTTTTCAGCTTCTCCAGTCATTTCTGCCTGTATCTTTTTCATGGCATAAATGGCTGCGTTCATCACAACAACTTGATTGTCCTCTTGTATGAACACGACATTATCACCTGCAATCAGGCCGAGTCTTTTGGTGACGTCCTTTGGATGTGATTCCCGATAATTATCCCAAATATGTTCTGACAACAGATTATCTGTTGCAGCGACGGAATGGGATCATTCATGCAAATCTTATCGATTTTATGTTAAACGGAAAATTGTTTTGTTGAGTAGACGTGTCGTGACACGTCTCTTGCGCGGCGTATCGCAGATAGCCGCGCGCCCATACGACGTTTAAAAACGAAGCGATTTAACAGTAAAAAACGTCTGTTTTTGTTATAGTTGAGGGTGCTTTCCGCGTGGGAAGCATCCAGGTCACAGTCCTGCAAAGGAGAACAAAGCGAATGAAACCATACCTTGAAGAGAAGGAAGCTGTATTGAAGGAGATAGGCTCCTCCATGGAAGGGCTTACGGACGAGGAGGCCGCGTCAAGACTGGCCAAAGACGGTCCGAATAAGCTGAAGGAAGCCCCGAAAGAGAGCCTGTTTAAGAAGTTTTTGGGCGAGTTAAAAGACCCGATGACCATTGTGCTGATGATCGCTGCCGTAGTCAGTGCGATTACCGCGATATATGGCGGTGAAAGTCTCGCAGATGCCGGGATTATTCTGGCGGTTGTGCTGATTAACGCGTGTTTGGGCGTGTATCAGGAGAATAAGGCGGAAGCGGCCATTGAGGCGTTGCAGCAGGTGTCGGCGGCGCAGGCGAAGGTCATCCGTGGCGGTCATCAGAAGACCATTCGGGCGGATGAGGTGGTTCGTGGCGATTTGCTGGTGTTGGAAGCTGGCGATTCAGTGCCCGCCGATGCGCGCATTGTGGAATGTGCCTCGATGAAAACGCAGGAAGCCCCGTTGACTGGCGAATCCACGGATGTGGAGAAGCAATGCGAGGTGCTGACGGCGGCTGAGAACGGCGAAGTCTCGCTGGGTGACCGGAAAAATATGGTCTATATGGGCTCCATCGTCACGTATGGCCGTGGGCATGCGGTCGTGACCGGGACCGGCATGGACACGGAAATGGGCGCGATTGCGGAGGCGCTGACCACCGCGAAAGAAGAGGAGACGCCGCTGCAGATCAAGCTGAACGAGCTTTCCAAGAAGCTGTCTGCTATGATTTTGGTGATTTGCGCGTTCGTATTTGTGGTGAACTTGGTGCGCAACGGCGGCGGGGCGGTGCTGGATACCTTTATGGTCGCTGTCGCGCTGGCAGTGGCTGCCATTCCCGAGGGCTTGAGCGCCGTCGTGACAGTCTTGCTTTCGATTGGCGTGACCAAGATGAGCAAGAACCACGCGATTATCCGCAAGCTGACGGCTGTCGAGACGCTTGGCTGCACACAGATTATCTGTTCGGACAAGACCGGCACGCTGACCCAGAATAAGATGACTGTGGTCAAGAAAGTCACCGAAGATGAAACGCTGCTGATGAAAGCCATGGCGCTGGCATCGGATGCGACGCTTGAGCAGGGGGAGGCGGTTGGCGAGGCGACCGAATGTGCGCTCGTGAATGATGCGAACAAGAATGGCATGCCCAAGGAAAAGCTTGCCGCCGATTTGCCGCGCATTGATGAGGCGCCTTTTGATTCGCTTCGCAAGATGATGACGACCGTGCATCAGAGCGGTGACGGCTGCATTCAGTTTACCAAAGGCGCGCCGGATGAGGTTTTGCGCCGCTGTACGAAGATTTGGGAAAACGGCCAGGCCGTTGAGATTACAGAAGAACATAAAAAACATATCCTTGAGGAAAACAAGGCGATGGCCGACCAGGCGTTGCGCGTGCTTGGCGCGGCACAGCGGCTTTATGGCGAAAAACCTGCGTCCAATGCGCCCGGCGATCTTGAACAGGATATGACGTGGATTGGCATGTGCGGTATGATTGACCCGATTCGTCCCGAAGTGAAGGATGCCATCGGGGAGTGCCGTAGCGCCGGCATCCGTCCCATCATGATTACCGGCGACCACAAGGATACGGCGACGGCAATTGCGAAGGAACTGGGCATCTTGAAGCCCGGCCAGATGGCCATTACGGGGGCCGAGCTCGATGCGATCCCGGATGCGGATTTTGCGCACGACGTGCGCAAGTATTCGGTTTATGCGCGCGTGCAGCCGGAAAATAAGGTGCGCATCGTGAACGCCTGGAAGGATTTGGGGCGTGTCACGGCCATGACCGGCGACGGTGTCAACGACGCGCCGTCTATCAAGAGCGCGGATATCGGCGTGGGCATGGGCATTACCGGCACCGACGTGACCAAATCTGTGGCGGATATGATTCTGACCGATGACAACTTTGCGACCATCGTGTCTGCGGTTGGCGAAGGCCGCCGCATCTACGACAATATCCGCAAGGCCATTCAGTTCCTGCTTTCTGCCAACCTGGCGGAAGTTCTGGCGGTGTTCTGCGCGACCCTTATGGGCTTTACGATCCTCAAGCCCGTGCACATCCTGTGGATTAACCTCATTACGGATACGATGCCGGCTATCGCCCTCGGCATGGAGGACGCCGAAAAAGGCGTGATGCAGCGCCCGCCCAGAAGCCGCAAGGAAAGCATCTTCGCGGATGGCCTCGGGTTCGATATCATGTTCCAGGGCTTTATCATCGCTGGCATTACGGTGCTGAGCTATTTCGTCGGCCATCGGATGGAGAGCGGCGCTTGGGAAATCGCGGAATCCCCCGACGGCATGACGATGGCATTCCTGACGCTGAGCATGGTCGAGATTTTCCATTCGTTCAATATGCGCTCGCGCAATCTTTCCCTGTTCAGCCTTAAAAAACAGAACCTGTGGCTCTGGGGCACGCTTGTCGTTTCGCTTCTGCTCACGGCATCGGTCATCTTTGTCCCGTTCCTGAGCAAGGCATTCTCATTCCAGCCAATTTCATTTGTTGAATATATGACTGCTATGGGCTTGGCATTTGCCGTGATTCCTATTGTTGAAATTGAAAAGATATTCCGTCGCTTAGGCATGCGGAAAGAAAATAATGAATCAAACAAAGACGTATCGTGATACGTCTTGTGTGTGCGTGGGCTATGCGGCGTTGCCGCATACGCCCAGCGCTTCGGCCGTATCGCCC
>JAFZFY010000017.1 GCA_017555665.1 Pseudomonadota bacterium
ACACGGATCTGGTTCGCCGTATGCCGACAGGCATAGGCGAACCCACGCGCGGCGTATCGCCAACGGCGATAGCCGCGCCCCAACGCGCCCCAACACGCCCCGGCGTGACACGAATCCGGTCCACCAGGGAAATCATTTTTTAATAACCGGAAACTTCTGGCACACAAATCGCTAATATATCCCACCCAGTTGGCGACACTGTCGCAAAAAATGCTCACATCACAATGGGAGATCTCACCATGAAAAAGATATGCTTATCACTCGCCTGTATCGGTCTTTCATCCTTTCTTTTTGCCTGCGGTGACGACGGTTCCGTCAAATGCGGGCCGGATTTCGCTGCCGGATGTCAGGACGGCGTGTATATGAAATGCGTGGATGGTCTCGTTCAGAAAAGCGATTCCGTGAAGCTCGACAGCGTCTATTATGTCTGTAACGGCGACAAGCTGGAAGCAGACGTGGAATGCCGTGACGGCAAATTTTATAACAAGCCAGATGATTCGGATGCCGGCAGCATCGTCTGTGGCGAGACCGATGTCATCTTCATCTGCGAATCGAACAGGATCTCTCGCGCGCCGGGCAGCATGTGCAACGACAACAAGGTCGTGTCATGCGACGACGGCCATCTGAAACAGATCGGATGCAGCAACGGTTATGTCTGCGAAGAGTACGAACGCGGCGATGAGATCAACCACGGCTGTTTCAAAGAGAGCGATGTCACGGACGGCTGTCTGGAAGGCGTCACCGTGCAAGGCGCATGCGGCGGCGACATCCTCACCTTCTGCTCGCGCAAAGACGCATCCAAAGGCAAAACGCTACGGCTCGACTGCGCCACATACCTCAAGGATCGTCAGGAATCCTGCATGAAGATCAACGACGACTTCGGATATGATTGCACAAAAGTCTGTCCGGACGAGGGATACACGATCCACGGCGCATGCGAAAACAACAAGCTCGTCTACTGCGGCAAGCTGGACGCGAACAGCGACTGGCAGACTGTCGAATGGGACTGCGCCGCCGATGGGCTCACCTGCGGTTTTGACCACAACCAGTACAACTGCAAATAACGCACTGACGCATTCTTCCGGTACCACTGCCTTCCTCCTGTGTACCGAAAGGATAGGGAAAGCCCGGCAACGGGCTTCTCCCTTGACTTATGATGGTCTTAATGATTTGACAGAAGCCGCTCATCCGAGCGGCTTTTCGCATTTGTGCGAGGTCTTTTTTGCGCAAATGCCTGGAACCGCCGCGATGCAGACGTTCAGCAGCTTACAGCCGGCAGTGATGCCGGCCATGCCGAAAGGAGTGATATGAACTGGGCAGTCGTCATGGCAGGCGGAAACGGAACGCGCTTCTGGCCGTTGAGCAATTCCAAGCATCCCAAACAGTTCCTGCGTCTTCTCGGCGGGCAGACGCCAGCCGAGACATGCGTCCAGCGGCTCGCGCGCGTCGTGCCGATGTCGCGCATCCTCATCGTCGCCTCCGAGAGCCACCGGGAATCCCTGGCAGAGGCGCTGCCCGATTTCCCGGCGCATCAGGTGCTGTGGGAACCTGTCGGGCGCAACACGGCGGCTTGTATCGCGTGGGCGAACGAGGCCATACGCGCACAGGATCCGCAGGCCGTCATCGGCGTATTCCCGTCAGACCACGCGATCAGCGACGAAGCGGCATTCGCGCAATGCCTCGAAAAAGCTTACGCCGCTGCCGCCGGACGCATCGTTCTCTTCGGCATCGAACCCACGCGCCCCGAAACGGGCTACGGCTATATACGCGAAGGCGTGTGTGACGCGGACGGCATCTCCAAAGTCGCGTCTTTTCTAGAAAAACCGGATCTCGCGACCGCCGTGTCCTACCTCGAAGACGGCAAGTATCTCTGGAACAGCGGCATGTTCATCTTTGACGCGAACGTCATGCACGAAGAACTCGCCCTCTATGTCCCGCAGATCGTCGAAAAGATCGAGGCCGTCGTCAAAGATCCGTCAAAGCTCGCGGATATATTCCCGACCCTGCTCTCGATCAGCATCGACTATGCCGTCATGGAGCACACGAAACGCGCGGCCGTCATGCGCGCGTCTTTCCCCTGGGACGATCTGGGCACCTGGGCTTCGATTCGCCGCTATTACCCGGCTGATGCCCACGGCAACGCGGCCTGCGGTGCGGCAACGCTCATCGACTGCCACGACACATTCGCATACGCCGATGACGGCCGTGTGATCGCCGCGCTCGGCATGAATCATGTCGTCATCGTCTCGACACGCGAAGCCGTCCTCGTCCTCGATGCCGACAGGGCTCAGGAAGTCCGCAAAATCGTCGACAGCCTCAAAAACAAGTAATCACGCCGCTTGTTTCCGCCTGCGATTCACGCCCCGCAAATGCATCGAATACATCTGAAAAGCCTATGGACAGCTCAGTAACAACTTTTTCTCAAATGCCCGTTCAATATGCCTTACAACGCTTCCGTTTTAGTTTATAATTGGAGCGAGATCGTACTTCAACTGCACTGCATAAAGGAGATATCATGCGTACGATTGAATTACAGGATATGATGCGAGGATCGGAATTTGTAAACGTCAGAAGCTGCATCGAATCGGGCGGCATCGTCTGCATTCCATGCCGCTCAAGTTACCGTATCATCGCAGACCTGACCAATCCCAAAGCCGTCAACGCCCTGCTTTTCTCCAAACACAGGACGGCAAAGGCCCCCTCGCTCGTCTTTATTTCCAGCTATGACGCGCTCAAGACAGTCGCGTCCAACATCCCCGCCAAAGCCAAAAAACTCGCCAAAAGGCTCTGGCCCGGCGAGCTGACCATACGCTTCGAACCCAATGAAGAGACCATCCCCACGGCGATTCTTCGCCCGCTCACCAAAGCTGGCGGCAAGCTCGGCGTGCGCGTTCCATCCGAACCCTGGCTGCTCAAGCTCCTGCGCGAACTCGACAGGCCGCTCCTCGTCTCCAGCGCAAACCGCGAGAAAAAACACGGCGCATCCAGCCCCGCGCTCATCCAGAAAAACTTCATGTCACACGTCGGCATCTTCGTGAATGCCGGCGATATCCCCCAGTCCACGCCCTCCACAGTCCTCGATTTCGTCGACGGAGAGCCCGTGATCAAGCGGGAAGGATCTATCTCCCAGAACCAGATCGATACTGCACTCATGATGGAAGATTAGTCATTTCAACACTTTGCGATATTTTTTGGCGGTGCTTACGAGCGTGGAGATACCGCCTTTTGGACACGACAAACACGGGTGAGCGCAAGCGCACCCCCTCCCCCAAGTGGAGCGAATGCCGCAGAAGGCGACATGTCAGGTCCGGAAAAGCCGTATCCATGCTTGCAGAACAGCGCTATTTTTTTACCCCATAAGGATTTAGCTTTTATGAAACGTACACATCAAGCTCTTCTCGCGCTTGCCGTTGCCGGCATGATCTTCATCCCCGCTTGCAACAAAAAGACGACGGGCAGCGACACGCCTGAAAAAGTCGAAGTCGCCGTCCAGCAGCTCGCTGCCACGGCTGCCAACTGGAACAAAGAAGACGTCAACGCGCTCCTCGCCTACGTCCCCGAAGACACGGCTTTCATCCAGGCATCCACGCGCGCCATGGAGTTTGCCGCTGTCAAAAAATGGCTCGACAAGGCCACCGCATCCATCGATAAGTCGATCAAAACCCTCCAGAACTCACGCGCAACCATCCCCCCCGACCGCCCCAAAGAAGAATTCGCTCAGTTCGATGCCACCATCAGCATCCTCAACACCTATCGCGAACTCGCCAGCGACTTCGAAAACGTAGCACCTGCCTGGGGCATCGATGCGCTCGCGCACATTGATAGCGTCGCATATATGCGCGATGATAATTTGATCGCCCAGATGTCGCTCGTCGATGGCAGCAAATTTGCCGAGAAACTCATGCCGACCATCGACAGCTATCTCGTCGCCATGAAGTCTCTCGACAACACGAAGGGAGAAATCACCCACTCGGAAGTCAAATCCGGCGATTCCACATGGCATGTCTATTCCGCAAAGGCGCTGATCGATGAGATGGAGATCAAAGATCAGGATGCCGCAGCCGCCATCCCCAGCAAAATCGCCATCAACATTGGCTCAAACCTCCTCACGGTCGCCCTTATCTCCGAAAAATTCGACACGAATACGCTCGACAAACTCCTCAAGCCTGCCGACAAGCCGTTCACCAAAGAAGCCCTCGGAAAACTCACCCCAACAACGATCATGACAGGCTTCCTTGATATCACAAAGCTCGTCAAAAACCTCACCTCCCCCACAGGCATCGCAGTTCTGCGCGAACTCGA
Source organism: Pseudomonadota bacterium (assembly GCA_017555665.1). Taxonomy (GTDB): domain Bacteria; phylum Myxococcota_A; class Bradymonadia; order UBA4248; family UBA4248; genus UBA4248. The sequence goes on from JAFZFY010000017.1 coordinate 4,303, forward strand.
ACTCGCTGAAGGCGAAGCGACCGAAGAATGCATCAACGAGTACAACAGCCTCGCAGCCATCACGCCGCGTCTCAATATCGTCACCGATGCTGTCAATGACGAAGTCATCGGTAAAATGACCGTCGTCCTCAGCGACAAAGAAGAACTCAAGAAAATCGCCGCACTCCGCACAAAGAGCATCTCCATCACTTCCGACAAATCTATCGCCGGCCTCAACTTCAACCTCAACATCCCTGCGGCCATCGGGTACATCAAATCCCTCTCTGCCGCTGCCGAAGCCAAAAACTACACGTGCAGCGCAGCCAAGAACATTCCCGGCGCACTCAAGGAACTCCTCGAGATCGTCGCAAATCCGCAGCTCATGCTCTTCATCCAGGGCATTTCAGGCATCAATATCGCCCTGGACAAGCTCGATCTCAAATCTGACCCTGTCGCCATCGAAGGCGCCATAAACCTGACAGGCCCGGCTGTCGGCATCACGGCCCCGACGCTTATCGGACTCGCGTCCGCTACCTCGCCCGAATTTGCAAAACTCAACCTCACCAAAGGTCAGCTCGCAAACGACATCGATTTCGACTTCGAAGGCGTCAAGCTCAAGCTCAACGGCCTCCTCACCGACACCGATCTCATCTACGCCACGCCGTCTTATGATGTCAAAGTGCTCAGCGAAAGCGCCAAAATAGACGCGAATTTCTTCGACATCAAGATCGATAACGAGCTCTTCAAATTACTCCCCACCGATTACATCGAAGCACTCGACGAAGACCTCAACGTGACGTTCTCTGTGGGCACCGATGACGACGGCATCACCCTCATCACGAAATCCAAATATCGCTGATTTCGCCTGGCCTTAATTTCAGCGCCTATCCGCGCGCGCGGATACGGCGCTTTTTTGTCGCCGCTATCGGCTCCGCCGATACGCGACGCATGACCATTTGGCAAGCACAAGCGCCTATCCGCGCGCGGATACGGCGCTTTTTTGTCGCCGCTATCGGCTCCGCCGATACGCGACGACCGCTCTAGTTTGCATTTTTACCCACATTGGGGTATATTTCCTTACATGCCATAAGTATATTTTCATTCAATTTTCTTTGACGAAACACACGCATTGTCATAGAGTGCGCGCCGTTCTTTTGAGCTGGAAATGTTCGGCTCTGTGTGTGTGCCAAGCGGAATTCTGGAGACCAGACTATAAAGAAATTGGTTCAGGTACCGCGCGTATTTCTGTAAACCCCCAGGAGATTGAGAATGGCTAAAACCCTCTATGAATCAAAAGACATCCGCAACATCGCCCTCGTCGGCCACAGCGCGAGCGGCAAAACGACAATAGGCGAGGCAATCCTGCTCAAGACGGGTGTTACAACGCGCTTCGGTTCAACGATCGCAGGCACATCGACGTTCGACTTTGAACCCGAAGAGATCAAACGCGGCGGTTCAAACGCGACAGCATTTGCCTGGTGCGATTATGCCGGCAAAAAAGTCAATATCATCGACACTCCGGGTGATGGCAACTTTATCTATGACTCCTTTACCGCGATGCGTGGTGCCGACACGGCCGTCATCGTGATCAGCGCCCCCGACAGCGTCGAAGTCCAGACGGAACGCGCTTATGCGGAAGCCTGTCAGCTCGGCCTCGCCAAAATGTTCGTCATCAACAAGATGGACAAAGAACGCGCCAACGCCGCCCAGTGCCTCGCCGACATCAAAGAAGAACTCGAGATCACGCCGGTTCAGCTTCACATCCCGATGGGTGCCGCCGAAACCTTCAAAGGCATCATCTCCGTCATTGACAACAAGGCTTACACGTTCGAAGGCAACACCGGCAAATTCAAAGCCAGCGATATCCCTGCCGAATACGAAGATGCCGTCCAGGAAGCCTGGGAAGCCATTATGGAAGCCGTCGCCGAAACAGACGATGACCTCATGATGGAATACCTCGACACGATGGAACTCTCGCACGAACAGTGCATCAACGCACTCCCCAAAGCCATCCAGGAAGGCAAACTGATGCCGGTCTTCTACATGGCCGCTCAGAATCTCGTCGGTGTCGAGCTTCTCCTCGATGCCATTGTCAAATATGCCCCCAACCCGCTCCAGCGCGCTGATGTCGCGATCAAACGCGGCGATGCCGACGAAATGCTCAAATGCTCCGCAGACGGCCCCTTCGCCGCACTCGTCATTCGTTCGTTCATCGATGAATTCTCCGGCAAGCAGAACATCTTCCGTGTCCTGTCCGGCAAAGTTCCCTCCGATGGCAATGCCACGAACGTCCGCACCGGCGATGTCGAAAGACTCGGCACCCTCTATGCCCTCCGCGGCAACAGCCGTGATGCCCTCGAACAGGGTGTCTATGGCGATATCATTGCCGTCGCGAAACTCAAAGACACCAAGACGAACGACACGCTGGCCGCAAATGCCGACTTCTCCTTCAAAGCCATCGAATATCCCGCCCCGATGATGGAGTTCAACATCGTCTGCAAGAACAAAGGCGAAGAAGACAAGCTCGGTATCGCCGTGGACAAGCTCATCGACGAAGACCCGACCCTCTCCAAGGGCTATGACGAACTCGGCCGCGCCCTCACCCTCAAGGGCATGGGCCAGCAGCACCTCGAAATGGCGATCGACAAGATGAAACGTAAGTTCAAGCTCGAAGTCACCAGCTCGCTGCCGCTCGTCGCCTATCGCGAAACGCTCAAGAAAAAAGTCCAGAACATCGAAGGCAAGCACAAGAAACAGTCCGGTGGTGCCGGTCAGTTCGGTGTCTGCTACATCAACGCCTATCCGCTCGATCGCGGCGAAGGCTTCAAGTTCATCGATCAGATCGTCGGTGGCGCGATTCCTCGCCAGTTCATCCCGGCCGTTGAAAAAGGTATCGTCAGCCGTATGGAATCCGGCCCCCTCGCCGGCTATCCCGTGACCGACCTCGCCGTTGAACTCATCGATGGTAAATATCACCCCGTAGACTCCAAGGAAGTCGCCTTCCAGATGGCCGGCCGCAAAGCCATCCTCGCCTGCCTCGCTCAGGGCGGTGTCAAACTCCTCGAACCCGTCTACAAGATGGACATCACCATCCCCTCCGAGTCCGTCGGCGACATCATGGGCGATATCACCTCACGTCGTGGCCGCGTCCTCGGCATGGATCCCGAACACAAGAAAACCGTCATTCACGCCGTCTGCCCGCTCGCTGAAATTCAGCGCTATGCACCCGACCTTCGCTCCATGACTGCTGGTCAGGGTATCTTCACGATGGCCTTTGAAGGCTACGAAGATGTCCCCGGCAACCTCGAAGCCAAGATCATCAAGGAATCGCCCTTCGGCGGTGCCAAAGACGAAGACGACGAATAATCCTGACACCAAAAAGAGCCGCTTTGGGCGGCTCTTTTTTGTTCAATTTTATGACGCTCACGCCCACCATTCATGTGTTGCGTGAGCGCACGTTCTTTACGCCGGCCACTGCGCCACACACTTTTTTCTTCCTTGGCTGTCGTGACCTGTCAACAAATTCAAGCGCATCCATAACGCTTGTTTTTCGGTCCTCGCCTTTTTTCCCATTCAGGAGAGCCCTATGGAACGCAACACTGATTTCTGGTCCGAATACATCGTTCACATCCCCATGCCAACAGCATTTCCGGATCCCAAAGAAAAGGCGGAACTTCTCGCGAATGTGCGCTACCTCCTTCTTGTCGGCAGCCTGATGCGCCCACGCCGCCTCGCAAAACTCGCGCAGGACAAATTCGGCCTCAAGCATCTCGGCACCTATTTCAACATCGTCGATCACTATGAAATCTGCGACCGTGAATACTGCGTCGAGATCGTCGATCTCGGTCTTGAAACAGGCGAGACGATGGCCATCGTCAGTCACGGCATCGGCGGCTCAGGTGCAGAAATCGTCATCAAGGAGATGCGTTCCCTCATCCACTGGTCAAACGCCTATCTCGGCAAAGACGAGAGCAAAGTCCGCCTGCGCTGCGTCGGCAGAAGCGGCACACGCGGCACGCTCAGCGATGTCCCCTATGGCTATGTCGGCGTATCCACGGCTTCCTATAACGACGAGTTCGACATCGCGCTGCCCGATCCGAACCTCAATCAGCTCATCATCGACAACGCCCGAAAACTCGACATCCCCGTCGCGCTCGGCGCCGGCGTGTCCACCAATTACTTCTGGGGCGGCCAGGGCCGTCATGTCCCAGCTGAAGGCCGCATCGCGGCTCATCTCGAAGCCGAACGCGCAAAACGCGCTCAAGATCAGCTCTGGCGCTTCGTCGAACGCGGCATCATCTTCGCCGAAATGGAAGACTATACCGTCCACTCGGTATGCACCGCACTCGGCATCTCTTCCGCTTCCGTCGGCGCCGTGATCGCACGCAGATACGACGTTGAAAAAGGCGAGTTCATCATCGATTATGACCGGAACGCCAAAGAACGCGCCGAACTGCTCCCCGCACAGGCCATCATCACGGCGTTCATCGAGCACGCCAAAGCTTTCAAAGCCTAGGCTTTTGAACAAATCAGGAGCGGCATCACGATGCCGCTCTGCGCTTTGCACCGGAACCCTAAAGACGCGGAACGATCACGCCATATCCACATACCGCGCCCATTTGCCATCTGCCACATGAACTGATCACGGTTCCGGCACTCGCTTTTCCCCGATGATTGCGCTTCACTGCAATCCAGCGGCTGCAACTCCGCAGCCGACCGCTCGATCATAAGCGTTTCAACGCCTATCGCGCCCATGTGTAGCCATACACTGATATCCCCTCTGGTCAATGCGCTTGTCCAGCTTACGACTGCCTGCCGCCCACTGCCTGCATGAAATCCCCATGACTTCAGAACATGCCTGCGGTCTCAACCGCAACCCTTGGCTGTATCAGGCGCTTATCCGCCCATTTGAACTATTTTCTATTTATGGTATATAGGCGCGATATCGGGGGAAAATAGGATTTACTGTACATGCTTACCACCCTCATCATCAAAGATTTCGCCATCATTTCAGAGCTGGAGCTCAATTTTGATGACGGCATGACTGTACTCACCGGCGAGACAGGTGCCGGCAAATCGATCATAGTCAGCGCCCTCAAGCTCCTGCTCGGCGGAAAAGCTTCGCCGGATATCATCCGCACAGGCGCAGAAGAAGCCGTGGTGGAAGGCTTGTTTACCGTGGATCACAGCCATGCGCCAGCGATGGCGATGCTCCGCGCAATCGGCATCGATCTCGATGATGACGACTTCGTCGTCCGCCGCGTGATCCCGCGAAAAGGCCGGGGGCGCATCTATATCGGCGGCACACTCCAAACGGTCTCAACGCTCAGGGATCTCATGCGCACGGTCATCGACATCTCGGGACAGCATGAACACGTCAGCCTGCTCGATGATGCCAAACACCTTGCTATTCTCGACAGATACGCCTGTATCGAACCGCTTGGCGAAGAATTCTCACGTCAATACGCCGCCTATCACGCCATCCGAAAAGAGCGAGATACGCTGGCTGCCTCGCTCGAAGAACGAACACGGCGGCTCGACTTTCTCAACTACCAGATCGAAGAACTCCACAATGCCCACATCACCGCTGGCGAAGCCGACGAAGTCGCCAGCGAGCTGCGGTGCCTCTCGAACGCAGAAACCCTTCAAAATGCTATAGATTCGGCACTCGCAGACCTCTATGACGACGAAAATGCCGTCGTATCAAGACTCGGCTCGCACATCACCGAAATCAGACGTGCCGCCACTGGTCAACCCGCCGTGCTCGCGCTCGCGGATTCACTCTCCGAAGCCATGGCCGCCATCGAAGATGTCGTCCACGATCTCAGGCGCGTTCAGATCGAAAATGCCTCCCCCGAACGGATCGACGCTCTCCAAAACAGGCTCTCTACGATCGACAAAATCGAGCGCAAATACCACGTCAAGGCCGACAATATCCAAGCCTTCCTCGCTCAACTCGAAGCCGAACAGCAGACGCTCGTCCTCTCGGATGAACGGATTGCAGAGCTCAACAAACAACTCAACGAACAACAGAAACACCTGCTACAGCTCGCCGGGGAACTCTCTAAATTCAGAAAAACTGCCGCACAAAAACTCTCGGCCGAGGCGACGGACGGCCTCCATCTGCTCGCCATGGAGAACGCCTCGATCGATATCGTGTGTTCGGGCTCTGATCAATTTGAAAACCTCAAATCTACTGGGGCTGACGACATCAAATTCCTGCTATGCCCCAATCCCGGCGAATCTCCAAGACCGCTCGCGAAAATTGCTTCCGGCGGCGAATTGTCGAGGGTCCTGCTGGCCCTCAAACGCGCACTCGTCGAAAAAGATGACGTCGCTTGTTACGTTTTCGACGAAGTCGATACGGGCATCGGCGGTATGACTGCCACGCATGTCGCACACATGCTCAAGGAAGTCAGCAGATGCCATCAGGTCCTGTGCATCACGCACCTCGCTAGTATTGCAAGCCATGCCGATGCACATTTTCGCGTATCTAAATCGGTTGTGAATGACCGCACTCAGAGCAAAATTACTCTGCTCAATGAATCGGAGCGCGTCGAGGAAATCGCACGCATGCTGGGGGGAACTTCGATAACGGCCAAGACATTGGATCATGCCGCCGAGATGATCGCTCAGGCGCGTGAATCATTCAAGCCGAAGCCGGATTGACTGCCGCTGACATGCGGCTTGTCCTGACGGCGTTTCTTAGCTGAGACATCCTCTATGCCACAACATAAACTCACCCTCTCCATGAGCCTGGACAGAAGAAAACGACCCTTCTGGCCTTGGGTCTGGGGCGGTATCGCGCTGATCATCACTGCGATATGTGTCTATGCACTGTGCAGAAATAACGAATACGATCGAATCAGCGAGCCCGATCCCATCAGCATGGCCGAACTCGGCATGCAGGAATGGGCCGATCTCGAAGCCCTCACACGGCAGTCTCTCGACACCGATCTGTTCGACGATCTACCCGATACCATTCCTGACGAGACAAACACAAATACAGACCCGTTCCTCATCAAGGGAAAAATCTCCAGAAACCAGACGCTCTTCGTCGCCCTCAAAAATCACGGCCTTGATGTCGCTGATATCCATCAGGTCATCGAAGCCATGCAGACCGTCGTCGATTTCAAGCGCACAAAGCCCGGCGACACCTACGAAGTGCATCTCGATGTCGACAAGCACATCCTGAAGTTCGTCTATCAGATCTCTCCCGAAGACATCAGCATCGCCGAACGCAAGGACAACGCATTCACCGCGCACAAGGTCGACATGCACAAAAAGACCGAACGCATCTATGTACGCGGACTGCTCACGAGCTCGCTCTACCAGTCTTTCCGCGAACTTGGCGAATCCGGCGAGCTCGCATCACGGTTCATGCAGCTCTTCAAATATGATATCGATTTCGCGTCTGACTCGCAGCGCGGCGACGAATTCAGCGTGCTCGTCGACAAGGTCACGCTCAACGGAAATTTCTACAAATACGGGCGCGTCTGGGCTGCCACCTATACCTCCGGCGCACGCGGAAAACAGCTCGAAGCCTATTATTACGACACGGATGAAGAATACGCCGGCTATTACGATGCCACAGGACGCGCCCTCAAGCGCACGTTCCTCAAGACACCCGTCGTCGGATGCCCCATTTCAAGCCCATACAACCCCAAGCGCATGCACCCGATCCTCAAGCGCATCCGTCCGCATAACGGCATCGACTGGGCATGTCCCACAGGCACGCCGATCATGGCTTTCGCCGACGGCACCGTCACGTTCGCAGGCTGGAAAGGCGGCAATGGCAACCTCCTCGTCATCGAACACGCCCACGGATACACCTCCATATACGCGCACATCTATGCTTTCCCGCGCAACATCAAGCCCGGCGTGCATGTCAAACAGGGGCAGACCGTCGCCATGGTCGGAAACACCGGCATTTCCACCGGGCCGCACCTCCATTTCGGCGTGAAAATCAACGGCAAATACGTCGATCCCGCCTCGATCGACACGCAATACTCCTACGCGCTGACCGGAAACAGGCTCCACGCTTTCAGCCAGAGCCGCGACAAATACCGACTCGCGATGACCGAAAAGCCAAACAAGGCCTCGGCGCAGCAAGCTGCAAAATAAGCCTTGATACGCCTGCATCTGGCGCGCGCCTATCGAAAGCGATACGGCGCGCATTCGCGCCCGCTATCCTCCGGATACGCGGGCGCATCCGCTTCTGGCGCATCTCGCGAACAAAGCCGCGTATCGGCCAAAGGACGATAGCGGCTTTACGAGCGCGTATCGGCCGCATGGACGATAGCGCGAGACGCACGGCGTATCGGCCGCAAGGACGATAGCCGCGCACACAAAAAAAAGGCTGAGCCGAAGCCCAGCCTTCACACACACGGCAACAAGGACGATAGCCGCGCACACACAAAAAAAGGCTGAGCCGAAGCCCAGCCTTCACACACACGGCGCAACACCGTCACAAGATCACTTTTTTCCAGCTGCCGCGCTTGAGCTTCACGAACATGATCGCACAAAGCGCAGACGCATAGATCAGCACCGCCGACCACATGCCGAGCACACCAAAACCGCACGTGATGCCGAGGAAATACGATATCGGGATCAGGCAGAGGAAGTGCAGGCAGCCCTCCACGACCATGACGAATTTCGTGCATCCAGCCCCGAAAAGCGACTCCGTGAAGATCAGCGCGCAGCCGATCACGACCACGCCGGGCGCAAGCATCCGAAGCACCCGCGCCGTCTCCACGATGACATCATCGACCGACGAGAGCCAGCCTGCAATCATTTCCGGGCAGAAGAAGAAGAACGCGCCAAGCGCCGCAAAGATCAGACCGGCGACTTTTGCCGACTCGAACACGTAGATCTCGGCCACGTCCGGCTTCTTCTCGCCAAGCGACTGAGAGACAAGCGAGGCCGTCGCGGTGCCGAACGCCATCGCCCCCATGAATGCCACGGACATGATCGAGACAAGAAGATCTGCCGATGCCGTGTAAACAGGCGGTTTCGTCTGAACCACAGAAATCGCGAGATCCGATGTCCAGATGCTGTTGATGCCCATCGACGTATCCACCGCTGTATGCTGGAGTTCGAGCCAGCCCGGAAGCGCATCGCCGGCATACGGCTTCATGCCGAGCACGAGATCCGTCACCGTCTGCTCATCCAGAAGACCGATGATCTTAAAAAAGACCATGAAGCCGGTCATCACGAACGCATTGGCAATCCCCGATGGCACAGAAACACGAATGATGTTCCACATCGTGCGCAGATCAAACGAGCTCGGACGATACACCTGATACTGACGGCGAATCTTCGGGAACAGAGACCAGCCGATCATGATCACCAGGCCGATATAGGTCGAGATGAGGGAAGCCGCGCCGGCCCCCGCCACATTGAGCGCTGGAAACGGCCCGACACCGAAGATCAGACAGTAGTTGAGCGCGATGTTCGCCACATTCATCACGATGGCGGCTACCATGTGCACATACGTCTTGTTCGTGCCGTCAAAGAAGCTCTTGATCGCCGCCGTCGTCACCATGCTCAGGATGCCGAGCAGCCTGAAACGCGCATACGGCACGCCAAACGCCACGACCGCATCGTTGTCAATCAGCATACGGAAGATCTGCGGTGTCATGGCATAGGCGAACATGCCCACGACAAGCGACGAAATGACCGCGATCGTCACCGCGTTCGTCAGCGCGGCACCTGCAAGCCTGAAATTCGACTCGCCCTGCCGGCGTGCCACGATTGCAAGCGTGCCGATGCTGATCGAGCTCAGAAAGCCGCCAAACAGCCACATCAGCGGCATCGAATAGCTCAGGGCAGACTGACCGGCCACTGCATAACTCGGCTCCAGCCAGCCCACCATGACCGTGTCAAGAATATTGATGGCCGTCTGGGTCAGCATCGCGATGACGATCGGCATCGCCATACGGAGGATCCTCGGCCAATACGAAGGACGGGCAACGGGCATCTTGTCACCTAATCAAAAGAAGACAGTTAAAGCACAAGTAAAGACGTTCCATGAAACGTCTCTGGTATCTCATGGAACGTCTCTGGTATCTTTGGTATCTCATAGAACGTCCCTGATACCTCATGGAATGTCAAGTTCATGGAACGTCCCAAAGCCTCTATTATTCCATGGTGCGTCGCGGATATCGCATCAACGCGCCTATTGCCTAAAAAAAAGCCCCGCAAAAGGCATGCATGGATGCACTCTGCAGGGGCTCAAAATGCCTGAAATAAAAAGATCAGACCTTGGCGCGCTCGACAAATTCGCCAGTGCGGGTATCGACACGGACATACTCGCCTTCTTCGAGATAGAGCGGAACGAGAATCGTCGCGCCCGTCTCAAGCGTCGCAGGCTTCGTGCCGCCCTGCGCCGTATCGCCCTTCACGCCGGGATCAGATTTCACGACCTTGAGAACGACGAACGTCGGAAGCTCGATCGAGATGGGCTTGCCGCGATGGAAAAGCACTTCGACTTCGATGTTGTCTTTCAGGAAAGGCACGGAATCGGAGATGAAGTCTTCCTCGATGTGGACTTGCTCATAGTTGCTCTGATCCATGAACACGTATTTGTCTTCTTCCTTGTACAGATACTGCATTTCGCGGATCTCAAGGTCAGGCTTGCCAACGGTATCGCCAGAGCGGAAGTTGTTCTCGAGAACACGGCCCGTGATCAGGCTCTTGTACTTCGTCTTTACAAAGGCTACGCCCTTGCCGGGCTTGACATGCTGACATTCGACGATCACATAGGGCTCGCCGTCGATCTCAATTTTAAGGTTTTTGCGAAAATCCTGAGTTGAATACATGGGATGCCTATCAAATTTGAGTAAAGAAAACGCCCTAAAAAGAAGGCGAGTTAATGCGGCGGTTGTTTAACGCGAAAAGGCAGACGCGTCAATCAGTTTAGGGACGCTGACGCACAAAAATGTCATGATTCCACCATAGGCGTTTTCTGAGGCACAGGCGGCCAACAGCCCAAAGCGAGCCGTATCAGGCCGATCGACAAGGCCATGACACGCGCGTGACGCACTCGAATGCTCGTGCAATTACAGGCAGGTAACAGCCACAAAGCGAGCCGTATCAGGCCGATTGACAAGGCCATGACACGCGCGTGACGACACCGGCTCTACTTTGCGGAGCCCTACGCGTTCACTAACAAGGCTCAGACACGCACGTGACAACCTCGAAAGCACGCGTATTGCAAGGCTCTGCCGCCCCTCGTTTTTCCGCAAGCGCAAATGGGTAGACTAAAATCTTGCATTCAACACGTAATAGGCTTAAAATAGTGCATCATTTTGGTTTGTGTATTCAAATCAATGAACTTTGCCGTAGTTATAAAGCGCATTTTCAAGGAGTGGAAGTGACATGACCAATCCGTTTCGCAAAGCAAGCTTTTTAAAACGCCTGTTTTCGCTTGTAATACTGATCACATTCAGTCTCTCGTTTTCGCCGGTCGCCATGGCGCAGGATTTTGACTTTTCTGACGACGCTGATGATGTCGGGGCAGGCGATTTCAACTTCGATGACGGTCCCTCACAGCCACTCAATGTCGGTAAAACCTTCGTGATGCCGCAGAATGGAAAGCCCGTCAACCTCGTGATTTTTGAGCCTGTGGACGGCACTCCCCAGAAGACACTCGATCAGCTCACCGAAGCGACCGTCGAGAAACTTCAGGATGAAAAATATGCTGAATACGATTCCGTCGAAGGCATCCCCATCACGGAACGCCTCAACGCCATGAGCGAAGATGATCGCGCCAACTGCACCTTCGAAGCCTCCTGTATCGCTGATCTGGGTCGCGAAATCGGTGCCGCAAACGTCATCGTCGGCCGCATCACGACCGAAGGTGTCGAACGCCCCAAAATCACGTTCGACCTCATCGATGTCAACGCATCTTCCAGCAAGAACTACATCGAATTTGAGACCCAGAACAGGCTCCGCAAACAGGAACAGGATATCGCCGGCGCACTGCTCCGTCTCTTCAATATCGATACTGGCTCCATCGACTCCCTCATGACAAAACGTGTCGTGGAAGAATCTGCCCCGCTGCCCACTGGACAGCTCGTTGGCGGCATCATCGTCGGTGTCCTCGCACTCGGTGCCGTCGGTGCCGGCGCCTATTTCGGCTACACCGCCAAACAGCTCGACGACCAGATCGAAAAAGACATCGAAGCTAACCTTGATGCCACACCCGGCAGCTTCGACAGCCTCAAACATCAGGCCGAAGTCAAAGCCGATCAGGATGCCGCAAGCAAAGATGCCATGATCGCCAATATCCTCTATGCCAGCGGCGCGGTCCTCGCCGTCGTCTCCGTCATCCTCTTCCTCGTCCGCCAGGACAAAGACGAAGATATCTTCGCAAACGATCTCTACATCAGCCCGTCCATCGGCACCGATGGCGGCGGCATCGTCACAGGCTTCACTTTCTAATCGAGCCTCCCTCACGAGTTCTCAAAATCCCTCCCTCTCGGAGGGATTTTTTTTACGCGCTTGGCGGCCCTTTCGCTTCGCGATACGGTCCGCCGCACGCCTATCGCTACGCGATACGGCGTGCCCGCTTTTGCCCCACAACGGACAGCGCACATTCCCTATGTGCCGCTCTCGCGCAAGGTCACCCATGCTCAAAGGCCCTATCTCTTATTCGCTCATTAAAAAATCCGGAAAAGCCAGACGCGGCGTCGTTCACACGCAACACGGTGATATCCAGACCCCAGTCTTTATGCCCGTCGGCACCAACGGCGCCATCAAAGCGCTCAGCGTCGAACAGGTCGAAGCGCTTGATCCCTCGATCATCCTGGCAAACACCTATCACCTCTACCTCAGGCTTGGCGCGGATTTCCTCCGCGAAGCCGGCGGCCTGCACAAGCTCGCGTCCTGGGATCGCGCCTACCTGACGGATTCAGGCGGCTTCCAGGTCTTCAGCCTCTCCAAGATGCGCAAATTCGATCCCGATGGCGTCCACTTCCAGTCGCATATCGACGGCAGCCGGCACTTCTACACGCCGGAACTCGTCATGGATATGCAGGCCGCCATCGGCAGCGATATCGCCATGGTGCTCGACGACTGCCCCGCGCTCCCGGCAACGCACGAACGCATCGAGGCCAGTGTCAAGCGCAGCATCGTCTGGGCCGAGCGATGCGCGCGATGCGAACGCCCTGCACATCAAGGCGTTTTCGGCATTGTCCAGGGCGGACTCGAGCTCGATATGCGCCTGCGCCATCTCGAAGCACTCGTTGAAATGCCCTTCCAGGGGCTTTCCATCGGCGGCCTTTCGGTCGGCGAGACCCCCGAAGAAATGCACGACATGTGTCAGAAATTCGTCTATCAGATGCCTGAAGATTTCCCGCGCTACCTGATGGGCGTCGGCACGCCGTGGGATCTCGTCGAAGGCGTCGCCGCAGGCATCGATATGTTCGACTGCGTGATGCCCACGCGAAACGCACGAATGGGCACCGTGTTCGTCGGCGAAGGCAAACGCCTGAATATCCGCAACGCCGCCAACCGCAAGGATATGCGCCCCCTCGATGAGAACTGCCAGTGCCTCGCATGCCGCCGTTTCTCGCGCGCGTATATCCGGCATCTCTATGTCGCCAAAGAGATCACGGCCGTCATCCTCATGACGATACACAACCTCACGCATTACCTCGATCTCATGCGCAAGATCCGAACAGCCCTCGAAAACGACACGTTCGAAGAACTCCGGGCAAAATTCCAACCGGCGTAAACACGTCTCGCGACGCGCCCCTGGCGTGTCGCGTCTATATGCATATATATCGCGACGCGCCTGTATCGCGACGCGATGTTGTGTCATGACACAGCCGTGTCATGACACATCCTGTTGTGACAGATCAGTTGCAGTGTACGTTCGGGCTGCCAAGGATCGTCTTGCCCTTGCCACCGCAATGCGAGGTCTCATCGCCAAGGCGAACGAGCGGTTTGCCGTTGACGAAAACGTTATCACTGCCCTGCGTAAGCGTATAGGTATTCGGGCCACAGCAAACGGCATGAATACCGGGGTCGCCCTTGCGAGCAGCACCGAGGCTGTTGATAAAAACATTGGTGGATGCATTGATCACAGGTCCGCTGCAAACATGCGGACAAACGCAACATCCATGACCATCGCCTGAGACAAGCGCGATATCAGAAAGTCGAACTGCTGGTTTCATCTCTCACTCCTTTCTGGGGACAAATGTCTCCAAATCATTAAACACCCCTGTAATAAGCGCAAGTGTTGTGCCACGACAGGGGTGAAATGACTTTATTTTTTCGCAGCAAGTGCCGCGTCAATTTCAGCCTTAAACTTGTCAATCGGTTGCGCGCCGACAAGTTTCTTGCCATTGATCACGAAAGTCGGCGTGCCGGTGATGCCAGCCTTCGAACCCTCGGCGAGTTCGCTTTCGACCTGCGCAGCAAACTTGTGGCTGTCAAGGGCCTGCGTGAACTTCGCGATATCGAGGCCAGGAATCGTCTTGGCATGCTCGATCAGCTGATCGCGCTCAAGCGCTTTCTGATTCTTGAACAGAATGTCGTGCATTTCCCAGAATTTGCCCTGCTCGCCAGCAGCCAGAGCCGCTTCAGACGCGAGTTTCGCATTCTTGTGGAACGGCAGCGGGTTGTTCTTGAACACGATGCGGATCTTGCCATTGTATGTCTTCATCAGCTCTTCGAGCGTGGGCTCCACACGGCCGCAGAACGGACATTCAAACTCGCTGAACTTATAGATCACGACCGGCGCATCGGCTGGCCCCTTCGCATAGGAACTGCCCTGATTCAGCACGATCGGAGCTGCCGGAGCCTCCGGAGCCGGCGCCGGAGCCGCTGCCGGTTTCGGCTTATTCTTGTTCTCTTCCGTGATGATCGTCTTATAGAGCGCATCGGCCGCGATGCCCTTATCCTGATATTTCTTCGCAATCGCGAGTTCTCTGTCGAGCGCTTCCTGGAATTTCTCCAATGGCTGTGCACCGCTCATGCGCGTGCCGTTCATGAAGAAATGCGGTGTGCCGCGAACGCCGACAGACATACCTTGTTTCAAGTCGTCCTGAACGCGTTTCTTCACCGCTTCGCTCGCCATATCGGCATGGAATTTATCCATATCCAGGCCAAGCTGCAGCGCATACTTGTCAAAATTATCTTGCGAGAGCACCTTCTGGTTATCAAACAGAAGCTGATACATCTCCCAGAATTTGCCCTGAAGCGAGGCTGCCTCTGCCGCGCGATGCGCAGGCTCGGCATCTTTGTGGAACGAAAGCGGATTGCTCTTGAACACGAGTTTCACCTTGCCCGGGTTCTTCTCGATCAGCTCCTTGATCGTATTGCTGCCGCGCGAGCAGTACGGGCACTGGAAGTCCGTAAACTCGACGATCGTCACAGGCGCATTGACGTCGCCATACACCGGCGCGCCACTGATATCGACAAAAATCTTGCCTTCATCTGCAGGAGGCGCCTGACGCGGCGTTGGCGGCTTCTTCGGGAGATTCTTCAGGAGCTCGGCATGAAGCGCATCACCGCGCAGCCCCGTATCTGCGCTCACTTTCTTGGCAATCACGAGCACCTTGTCAATCGTCTCCTTAAATTTCTCATACGGCTGCGCACCCGATATCGGCAGACCGTTGATCTGGAAATTCGGCGTGCCGGAAATGCCCTGTTTGCCAGCATCTGCAATCATCTTATCGATGGCTTCGACCGTCTTAGGATCCTTCATATCCGCTGCAAAACGGTTCATATCAAGGCCAAGTTTCCGGGCATATCCCAGCAGATCCGGCTCGGTCAGCTTCTTCTGATTCTTGAACAGGGTATCATGCATTTCCCAGAACTTGTTCTGCAGACCGGCGGCATAGGCGGCCTGATGTGCCAGCTTGGCGTTCTTGTGGAACGAAAGCGGATGATGCGAGAACACGATCCTCACGTCGCCCTTGTACTCTTCCAGGATTTTCGCAAGCGTCGGTTCAACACGGCCGCAGTACGGGCACTCATAGTCGCTGTATTCAACGATCGTGACAACCGCGTCCCTTGAACCACGGATCGGGCGCCCCAGCGCGTCAAACGAACCCGCTGCCGCCACAAGCTCCTGATTGAGCATCGATCCCACATAGTAATTGACGTTCCCCTTCGTCGAAAGCGCAGACATGCGCGCGATCTCGGCATTCAGATCGTCATTGAATTTCTTTTCGGTAAGCTCACTGCCGGCAACCACCGGACGGCTGTTGATGAACACGGCAGGCGCACCCGATATGTTCAGCTTCTTGCCGAGTTCGATATCTTTGCGAACCGCATCACGAACCTCACGGGAATTCAAATCTGCCTGGAATTTCGCCACATCGAGATTGAGCGACTTCGCCAAAGCGACGGCATCTGCCTCGCCCATGACACGCTCACTGCCAAACGCCAGCACCTTGTCATACATCGCCCAAGCTTTCTTCTGGAGATGCGCGGCAGCCACGGCCTGGGCACGCATCATCGAGTCCGGATTGTCCTGAAGCGGATACGCCTTATAGACGACCGCGACCTTGTCACCGTGCAGCTTGAACGCGTTGTTGAGCATGCCGTCATTAAACGCTTTCATACCGGGCGTTCTCAGATCCGAAAACACGACGATCGTCGCGAGCGCGTTCGCACCGCCTCGCACCGGGGATCCCGCAATCGGCACATTCGCGGAATCGATCTCCAAAGACGCCAGCTGCGCGGATACATCCTGGCTCGTCTTCAGGCCCTCCTGGAGCGTGCCGTAATGACCGATGCCGAGTCCAGCCACAAGCGCGATCAATCCCACTCCGGCTGCGGTTGCAAAATTATTTGACATGAGTAACTCCTCTTTGGTGATGTCGTTCCAACACAGACCTCCCCCGATCGGTCCGAATATTCTAAGCCAACGCGCCTCAAAATATACCAGCGCAAAATTCGTTATATCCCACGAACACTCTAAAAAGGCAAGCGCGCACAACATACAGCACCACACGCCGTGTTACTGATCAGCCGCACTCGATATCATAGGCTATGTCTGCAAGCGGGATATGGCAGCTTGCGACTGCCTACATCCTACATCGCCAAGAGACGGCTCCACTGCGCATGAATCCCAGCCTCATCGGAATCGAGCTGAGACAACACGTTCCCCATCTCGGCATGAAGCACCGACAGTTTCTTGAAATCCCCGACGCGCTCGAACCCGGCCTGCGCCTCGCGGAGCGTCCTGAGGCGAATTTCGGGCGTGTCCTTCTGAAGCCGTGACAGCTCCCACAGCGCCATCGCCTCGGTCATGCCGTCTCCGTTGCGATGCGCCGTCTCGACCGTCATGTCGAGCACACGGCGCGCGCGTTCGGGTTCCCCGTCGTGCACGCTCTGGCTCGCGATCGCGAGAAGCGCCTTCCCGACATACAGCGAATCCTTGAGCTGCCGCGCCGTATCCACAAACGCCTGGCCAAGCGACGGGTCATAGCGGAAACGCGCCACAAGCACGGCAAACTGGATCTCAAGCTGGTCACGCCTTTTCTCGCCCTGGATCTCGGCGAGACACGACATCGCCTTATCCAGATCGTCCGATGCCCCCCGGGTATCCCCGGCATTCTCACGCTGACGCGCACGGATCAAGTAGTAATGCGACCGTTTGGCGGGATCTTCAAGCTCGTGATACGAATACTCGAGCATCTCCAGAAGACAGTTCACATGATCGTCATCCTGACGGAGCAGATACAGATCCGCCTCGATCATCCAGATATCCATCAGTTCCGGCGTGTGCGCATCGATATAGCCAAAATGCCGTTTGAGCATATCCTTGCACTGCTCGACATAGCCAAGCCCGTCCTCGATGCGCGAACACTGCGCCGCCTGTTCCGCAAGCGAGCGATACACGACAAAGGCATCGTAATACTGCTGCGCTGCCACCAGATGCTTCGCGATCTCATCCTGAAGCTCCAGCGCCTGTTTGCTTTTCTGAAGCACCTGCGCGATGGCATGATGATAATCCTGTATCTCGTAAGGCTGGAGCGTCGCCTCGATGGCATCCCCCATGAGCGGGTTGGCGTAAGCAAGCGTCGTCTCATCCACGGTTCGCAGCACGCCTCCAGATAGCCCGAGCGAGATGAACGTGTTGTACCCCATCAGCTTCTGGCTGGTCGGAAGATGCTGTATCGCAGACCCCAGGCGTTTCGGCGTAAACGACGCGCCATAGAGCGCGGCAACCGCCGCCACAGGCATCCATGTCCGGCGCGGGTATTCCGCAAACGTCAGGTTGATCTGGCGCATGATCGCCTCATGCACGACACTCGGGATCGGCAGCGAGGCCACCGGGCGGTTCGCCACATACCCGGATGCCGTCGGCTCTAAAAACCCCGCAAGATGCCACTGGCGCGCAAGGTTCACCGCGATCTGCGGATGCCCGGACGACAGCGTCTCGATGAATTTCGCAAGTTCATCCGATATGCCAAGACTCCGGGTCACCAGCGTGTGCATATCCGCATTCGACAGCGGATCGACCGCGATACTGCGCCTCAGCCAAAGCGCATTGTCGTTGCCGAGCATCAGCTCGATATCCGTCGGCATGCCGTTTGTCGTCGAGTTCACCACGCAGATCAGTATCGGAAGGTTGGGCTGCGGCTGCCCAGAGAGCTCGCGCACGATCGCCAGAAGCTCCGCCTTCTGTTCCGGAAGCACGTTGTCAAAACACAGGATCAGCGGGCGCAGACGCGTCAGCTGCGCAAACACATCGCAAAATATCCGCTCCATCTTGTCGAGCGGCGGCTGCGTCTCGCTGCATTCCGCCTGATAGATGTCATTCAGCATCAGCACGGCAGGATCGCTCTCATCATCCGTCTGCATAAACCGACACAGCCCGAGAATGACCTGCTGCGGCGACAGCATCTTGAGCAGAAGCTTCGCAAAAAGCGCGCGATACACTGCAAAGCGGAGGTTCGCACACACGGAGCCATCGACCACGAGCGAAAGCGCCGTCCCCTGCTTGTAGCAGTCCTGTGCAAACGACTCCAGAAAACGTGACTTCCCGACGCCCGGCCGCCCCGTCACCATCGTGATCGCCGTCCGGCGGCACTGATACACGTCTTTCAGATATCGCGTCATCAGGTATTTCGCCGAGCTGCGCGCCACGAACACCGGCGGCCGAAGCGCAAGCACCGAGTAGTTGTAATTGCACACGCCGAGTTCCGGCAGAATCGTCTGATACGCCGTCGGCGCAAGTTCTGACGAGAAAAACGGCACATCCTCATCACGGCGTTCATCAAATGCCGTGTCGTTCTCCTGCCGCAGGCTCATCACGCCAAACATCTGGTTGTCGCGGATCAGGTACTGCCGCCTCAGTGCCGCGCGCAGGTCGGCCGCCGTCTCATACCGCTTGTCGGGCATCTTCTCCAAAAGCCGCATGATAATGCCCGAAAGCCGCTTCGTCTCTTCAAATTCCGGAAGCGGCTTGAACATCTTTGGCGGCTCCTTGGCCTGCGCCACCATCACCATCACGGCGTTCGTCCCCGTGAACGGCGGCGCGCCGCAAAACAGCTCGTACAGAATGCACCCGATCCCATAAAAATCCGTCGCCGGGCAGATCTGATAATGCTCGTCACACGCCTGCTCAGGCGCCATATAGATCGGCGTCCCCACGACCATGCCGTCACACGTGATGCGCATCTCGTTCTCATCTGCGCGAAGCGCAAGCCCGAAATCCATCAGCTTCGGCATCAGGCGGCCCTCGCTATCCTCCGTCACAAGGATGTTATCCGGCTTCAGGTCGCGGTGGATCAGGTTGTTTGCATGCGCCTCATCCAGCCCCTCAAGGATACGGTCGATCAGCATCACGATCTCGCCAAACGGCCGCCCGCGAAGCATATCCGCATTGATCGGCGTCCCGTCTACCTGCTCCATGAAAATATACGGTTCACCTGTCAGCATCTGCCCCACGTCGTACACCTGGACGATATACGGATGAATCAGCTGCGCAAAATTGCGTATCTCACGGTCAAAACGCATCAGCGCCGCGCTCGTCATCTCGGAACGCCGCCGAATCACCTTCAACGCGCCAACCTTGTTCACACGCGTGTCGCGCACTGACCACACGACGCCCATGCCGCCCTCGCCAAGCATGCGAATCGGCTCAAAATAACTCGGAAGCCCCTTTAAAACAGCATCTGCATCACGCATCCGTCACCATCCTGGCAAAAAACTACACTGAACTTAT
>JAFZFY010000171.1 GCA_017555665.1 Pseudomonadota bacterium
GAACAGAAGGCCGACACGGTTGCAGAAATCTTCCACCGATTCCATGAACATTTGGATGTTCAGCGTCATGTTCCGCTTCGTGATATCCTGGATGTTCTTGATGATGACATTGCGGTGCTGGGGGGTAAGGCTCTGTTCGAGTTTCTTGGCAATCAGCTCCTGCGTCGCATTCAGCTTGATGTTCAGCGTCGGGCAGACCGTCTTGAAGATGGCCTCGATAATCTGCTGAAGCGCTTCGTGCTTCTTAGGCATTTCGGCATTCTTGTCCGAGGGAATGCAGTACTGAAGCATGTAATACTCCGGACGGATCAGGAGGAGCGCCTTAGCCGATGCAAACGCGATCTCCTGTGCACGGCGCATCTTCAGGAAGTTCGGGTTTATGAGCAGGGCACGGCTGTCCTGATAGGCGTTCGTCATGCCGCTGAGATCGCACCGATAGAGCAGCGGGATCTCTGCATAGCTCAGCGATTTGGCGATGTTCCGGAATATCGTGATGAACATGCTGTTCGTCGATGTATCGATGCGCGCGTCTTTCTCGCGGATATTGAAATCCGAGAGCTCTTTCTTGAAGAGGGTTGTGATGAGCGGTGTGCAGATCTGAAGGATGCGCAACAGCGAAAGATCGAGCGTCGAGGGGAGGATGAAGCGCCACAGGTTTTCCGGGATGCGCCCGTTGATCTTCGGGATGTCGCTGTCCGCATAATCGGCAAGCAGGGCTTTGCCTTCGGCATCATTGCGGTTGAGCACGTCCAGAACGCGGCACACGCACACCGATTCGTCCAGCTTATCAAGGCGGCTGTAGCACTTGGCAAGCGCGTTCACGGCATCGAGGACATACGGGGCTACGCGGAGCACTTGGCGGTTTTCCCGGATCGCTTCCTCAAGCGTGTCGTCCGATTGCATGTACAGTTTCGACAGCATGATGTGCGGATCTTTGTCGTCCGGATACAGTTCGCTCAGCTCGCGATAGACTTCGATCGCGCCTTTCAGGTCGTTGCGGCTGATGCGGATCTCGCCGAGCCGCTTGTACAGGCGGTTGATGCCCTTCGTGATGTCGTTGGCCTTCATGCGCTCGATCATGCGGACGATGTTCTCGTCCTCTGCATCGATGTCTTTCTGCGACTGGATCAGGGAAATCAGGCCGTTGAACACGTCGCTCTGATCCGGTCGGATATCGAGAATCTCGTTGAACACCTGGATCGTGCGCTTCACATTTCCAAGCTTTTCTTTGAAAATCCACGCGATCTTGATTAGGTACTTGCATTTTTCGTCGTCTTCACGCGTGATCTTGACAAGGCGGTTCAGCGCGTCGAGGGCGCGTTCCCAGTCCGAATTGTGGCCGGCAATCACGACGATATGCTGGAGCGCGGCACGGCTCTGCGCGCATTCTGCAAGCGCTTCCTCATACATGACGAGTGCTTGCGCCTCGTCTTTCTTGCGGTTCAGGTAGTCGTCGCCGATGCTCACGAGCACTGCGGCGCGGCTTTCGGGCGTCGTCATCGTCTCAAGAAGCTTTTCACGCGACTTGATGATCGCCTGGTCGTCGCCGCTCTCCTCTGACACTTTCAGGAGAGCGTTGATCAGCGCCATCTCGCCTGGCTTCGCGATCAGCCCCTTCTCGTAATATTCACGCGCCAGGATCAGCTCGCCTTTGGCGGCATGGACATCGCCGAACGCCTTGAATATGCGCATCACGGCTGTCGGCTTGAGCGTGTCGCGGTGGAGCACGAGAAGCGCCATCAGGCGGCTCGTATCCATCTCTTCCGGCGATTTCCTGAGCTCTTCCTCGACGAGAACCTCGAGCGTCTCGCGGTCGCGCGCATCGTAGCTGTAGGCTTGTTCATACGCCAGGTGCGCTTCAGACGGCTGATCCTGCTCGCGATAAAGCGTGCCGAGCGTCCGGTAGACGAAAAGATTTTCAGAGGCGCTTCGCGTGCTGTCCTCCTCTTTGACAAGGGGAACCAGAAGATTCTGAAGCTTGGTGAGATCGCCCGATTCCAGTGCAATTTTGGAAAGTTTCTCTATCTCTGAAAAATTCTGATCGTTCATTCGTCTGCTCCATGCTTATGTTGATAAGGCTGTATGGCCCGCGTTCCAAAACCGATACTTTCTACGCATTGTGCGCATTTTCGTAAAGTCAAAATTTAGAGGTTTCAGAAAAATGGGGCGATTGCATGCGCATGGATGCATCAAATGCGGATATCTTTGTTTTTTATTTGTCTGGGGGCCGCTATCGGCGGTGCCGATACGCGGCCCGGTCGGGCCTATGGCTTGCGCCATACGGCCCGCCAAGCGGGCAACGCGCGGCGTATGCGCAGCATAGACGCGCGCATGCCGGGCGTATCGTCAGATAGCCCGGCCCCGTGATCGGATGCTCGCTGATATGCCAGATGACTGGAAATTCAGTGCTTTGCGTCTGGTGTTGCCGCCGTTACCTGAGGTGTATCCGGCGCCCGTCGCGCACGACGACGAGGCTGTCCGTATCGCACTGCTCGACGCTGTCGCCGCGCATCATGTTCCGTTCGTTCGGCATGATGTCCAGACGTATCTCGGCACTGTCCACGACATATTTGAGGTTGCGGGCTTCGAGGCATTTCGTCACTGCTTCGTCGGGACGGTCGGGCAGGCGCATCTCGAACGTTCCTGTGCCGGCTTCAAACGCGAGCGTGGCGTGACCGTGCTGGTAGTGGCGGATATCGAGCCGGGTTCCGGGTTCGGCAGAGAGCTGGATGTGGCCGGTCTCATCGGTTTCGAGGGTCCGGGGGCCGATCTGGATGCGCGCATAGGGCACGGGGGCACCGAATGCGTCCAGAACTGCGGCCTGGCGCTGTTCATAATGCTTGAAATCAAGGGCTTTCGGGGGCCGGGCGCAGGTGAACGATGCCTGGCTTTGGTTGCCGTCCTCCGTGGCACAGGCGAGCGTGCATGCCTGTGCGCCTCGATGCTCAAGGGTGAGGCGGCCATCTCGAACCGCATGCTTTTCAGTCAGCTTGTGCACTTTGCCGTCACTGGAAAAGGCTGTTTCGAGCGTGCATGACACCTCAAGGACGGGCATTCCTGTCTTTGTGTCGCGCATCTCGATCGTCACGTCGCTGCCGGCCGCGAGGTAGAGCTCGCGTTCCGGGCCGCCGCTCGCCACATGTCTGAGCTCGTGCACGATATCGGGATGATAGATGTCCAGCCAGAAGTTTTGGGGACATTCCGTGAGCTGCGCCTTGCCCTGGCTGTCCGTTTTAGCGAGGCATATCGGATGCGCCTTCTGCTGTTCGCGATCTGCGAGGCTGAGCGTGACGTGCGGCAGAGGCGCGCCATTTTCATCCATCAGCTTGAAGGAAAGCGTCGTGTCTGTGCGCGCCTCAAGCGTGATCACGATCTCGTCGCCATCCGATATATGCCGGTTCTCCTGATGAAAGACATAGCCGTCTGCCGATACGCGGAAGCGCACGTCTTCGGGGAGATTTTGCAGTTCCAGGGCACCCGAGGGCTTGGTGCGCGTGCTGATCTGCTCGAATCCGGTGCGCGTGTCGATGGCGGTGAGCGAAGCGGCAACTGCTGACTGGGCTTCATTTTCCACGCGTACCCAGGCGCGTCTGGGCTTCATCAGGAGGAGCCGGATCTGACCGGGATCCGCGTCATCCGAGGTGTCTACGGTCACGACCGGGCCCGGCGCGTAGCGCGCGTGGGTCGCAAACAGGCGCATTTTGCCGCGCGGCAGCGTTTCCAGGCGGAACCTCCCGTTTTCGGAACTCGAAAACGAACCGCGATACGGGATCCATGGCGTGTTGGGCGACGAAAATGCGGCGATGGGGAGCGGCTGGTCGATATCTGAACGCCATGAGCCGCCGCCGGCAAGTTCGATCTCTGCCTGGATCTTCGCATCTGCGACGGGCTGGCCGTCGGGATCCGTGACCAGCCCCGAAACCGATATGCCAGGATCGAGTTCGACGGCTTTTTCGGGCATGTCGCGGTCTTCGGATGGCCAGAAGATCTGTACGGGGGCAGGCGTGAGGTATGCGTCGGCTCGGATCGATGCGATATACTGGATGTCGGGAAGAACCGGGAGGACGGCATAGCCGTCCGCATCCGTGTAATACACGGCCGAGACGAGGTGGACGGCATCATTGGAGAGCGTGACGCGTGCTCCGGGCACCGGCGCATCGCTCACGGCATCCAGGACAAGCAGGTCGAAAAGAAGTGCCTGATCGAGCTCAAACGCAAAGCTGGCGCGTGTTGCCTGCGTGTCATCGGGGGCGAATGCGGTCAGCCGGGAGGTCACCGATTCGCCGATCGCCCAGAACACGCCGGGCGATGGCGGTTCCGAAAAACAGCACCGGCGTGTCAGCCAGTAAAAACGCGCTTCCTGTGGCGGATACGTGCCGGGATGTGCCCAGAAACACCGGATGACCTGGTCGCGTGCCAGCTCTTCGCTCTCTTCTGTCGGGGAAAAACATGTCTTCTGGCCGATGGGAAGCGGCAGCGCGATCAGCGCGGAAACGCCCTGAAGCGCGGCGATCACTGTCATGACATGCATGGCAAAAATCAGCATGACGGAGCCTCGGCATATCTGGGCTTGCGCATCTCATGGGGAAATGTCAGACGGTCTCGATAAATCATGATCTCATGCGCTCGGATGAGGCGGCTCGCGCGAAACGGGATATCCCTTCACTCCCTCACTCTTCCGCTGGGCACGCCGAACAGGAAAGCGCAGAGCGACCATACGATCACGCATGATAACACGACAAACGCCCAAGGGATATTTTCTCGCTTGTTTCGGGTGGCTTCCCATCTGTCGGTGAGGCGGTCATGAAGCGTCTTGGTGCTTTTTTGCATCGACTGGATAAACCCGTTGTCATCCGGGGGGATTTCGCCTGACGGGGTGTATGAAAAATTGGGCTCGTACAGCGTGATCGGGCATGGCAGCCTGTCTGCGCAGAGCGTGTCGAGTATCTTGTCGAGGAACGCGGCATTGTCGAGCGTGTGGAGCATCAGGCGCGTCGTGAGGCTTTCGTCACGGATCACGAAAAGCGCGCCTTGACCTGCAGCGAGGCTGTCGAGTGTGGCTGGCACGGCATAGGTGTGCAGCATCACGGCGATGTCATGCTCTATCGTGAGAAGCGGGGTGGCGTGATTGAACGCGACCTGGAGCTTTTGAGGGAGAGGGCGTGTAACGTTGAGAAGTTCGGAGACCTGGTCGAAGACGGGCAGGGCTGGATTCCCGTTGATATGTGAGGCGTGCGGTGTCTGCGGTGCCTGCTCCGATAGGGCAGGCTGGTGTCTCAGCGATATGAACCAGCTCAGCGTGATATCGCTTTCGTCGAATACGAGGATGCGTGCGCCTTGGTCGAGCATCGATTGCACGGCTTCGGCATCCAGCGAAGCCGGCGGCGTGAGCCATATTTGAAGGCTCTTGTCTGCATCTGGCAGCGTGTTTTCGAGCTGGTCGCTGTAGCGTAGCGCCTGATGCCGTCTGCCCAAAAAGCTCAGAAACTCTAGGCTTCCGTGCCAGGAATCGTCGCAGAAGACGGAGTCCTGGCGCTCCACGGGGCAGCGCGTGTCTGCAAATGCCGGATGAACATTCAAAAAAAGCGCGATCAGGATCGCGCTTTTTAAAATCGGGTGCGGCATCAGTTTCTCGACATGGTCATGATGATGACCAGCACGATGATGAGAATGATCAGGGCTGCAATCAGCGCGTTAAAGATCCTGTTTTTGCGGCGCGCCTCTTCGCTGAGGACTTTTCTGCTGGGCTCTTTTTCGATGGCTTCTGCATGCGGCTCTTTCACCGTGTTCGCGAGTACCGTGAGCGGTTTGGGCGCATCCGCGCTGGCTTCAGGTTCGTGTGGGGCTTCGGGAAGCTCCGGTTCCGGCGGGAATGCGACGGGGTCATTTTCGTCATAATAGACATCGTGCTTGAGGCTCCATTCGGAGGTATCGACCTTTGTCTGGCGAATGCGAGCCGTCATGAGCGCGATGGGATCGCTTGCTTCCTGATTGGACTGTATGACTTCTTCGATCGAGGAGACGACGCCTTTGCCGGCATCGCCAGAGGTGACCTGGAAATAATTGGGGCGCATCATGACGCGTGTCGGCGCGTCATCTTCCAGATCGTCTGC
>JAFZFY010000018.1 GCA_017555665.1 Pseudomonadota bacterium
GCGAAGCGGCGGGCGGAGGCCCATGCATCAAGGAAGCGTCGCGTATCGCCACTGGCGATAGCGACGCGCCGACGCGTATGCCGCAGGCATAGCGGCGGCCCACGCATCCAAATAATCAAGAATTTTGGCGCAGTTCGCGCATAGAGGCACCCCGTGTCACGGGCCCGTGACATGCAAAAAATTACGCCGGGACACCTACAATTCCCCACGTTATATTTATTTTATGATATAGAGCGCCCCCGGCAACTCGCCAATTTCTATTTTAAGGATACGACAATGAAATACATCATCAAGCTGATCGCGGTCTCATCCGCGCTTCTCTTTCCGTTCGCGGCGGCCGCTCAGGATGCGGCGCAGCCCGCAAAATCGCTTCCCGATGGCACGCCGATCGCCGAATGCCTGTCGCCGATCGAGGGCATGTCGTGCATTCCTGGGGGCAGCTTCGTGCGCGGCTCCGACAACGACCCGCACAAACACTGCGACCAGTCGAGCTACAACAAGGCTTACATGTCGAAGGAACAGAAGGAAGCCAAGAATTACGTCAACACGAACCCGGCCATGACGATCTGGATGCAGACGTATTACATGGACGTGACCGAGGTGACGAACGAGGCTTACAAGGCATGCATCGCGGCAGGCAAATGCGAGAAAGACGGCCCCAAATACGTCGATTTTGACGCGCCCAAGCAGCCGATCACGGGCCTGAGCTGGTACAACGCCAAGAAGTTCTGCGAGGCGCAAGGCAAGCATCTGCCGACCGAAGCCGAGTGGGAAAAGGCCGCGCGCGGCGAAAATGGCGACATCTATCCGTGGGGCAACGAAGCTGCATCCTGCGACAACGCCGTCGTCATGGACAGCCGGGGGCGTTCCTGCGGCGAGATCAAGCGCAAGGGCAAGAACCCCGAAAAAGGCCGTGTCCTGGAAGTCTGCTCGAAGGGCAAATCGAGATACGGGCTGTGCGACATGATGGGGAATGCCGAGGAATGGGTCGCCGACTGGTACACGAACAACTGGGCTGACTGCGGCGCGGACTGCACCGGGATCAACCCGAAAGGCCCCTGCGGCGGCGATGCCGACAAAGACGGCAAATGCGGCAAATACCGACACAAGGCTGTGCGCGGCGGCTCCTGGTACTGGCCTGCAGAACACGCCACGGGCATTCACAGACGCTCGCATGTGCCGAGCAACGACCCCGCGCATCACTTCGGGTTCCGATGCGCCGCCACACAGGAAGAGATGATCAAACTCACACAGAAATAGCACGCGCTTGCACTGATGCCTAAAAAGGACCGCTCAAAAATCCTGCTGGCCTCGGAGTCGAAAATCCCCAGCTGGCTGACAAGATACACGAATACGATCGCCATCACGATCACATGGCCGTGTTTCATTCTCGGATTCGTGTATCTGGCGGCGTTCTTTGTCCTGAACAGCTCTTACGGTCCGAAGATCCTGCATTCGCAGCTGAGCTCGTTTCTGCGCGGCGATTACTGGTGCGACACCATGCAGACAGACGCTTTCCTGCAGAAGCTCACGATGACCGAAGTGCGCCTTTGCGAAGCGGGAAAGTGCGATCACGATCACAGAGACACCGTGATCTATGCCCCGAAAGTCGAGGCCAAGCCGCCGATCGACGAACTCGTGGACCTGATCACGTCGACGACGCTCCGCGTCGGGCGCATCAAGGCGTATAACGCCGATGTCAAGCTCGACTTCACGCAGGGCGAGCTGAATATCCTCAAGGTCGTGCTGCCGTATTTCAGCAAGCCGGAGCCGCCGACACCGCCCGGCAATTTCATGGTCTACCTCGCCGACCTGAATGTCGAGGGCACTGCCGTCCACCTGATTTTTGACGGATTCCGCATCGACCTGTACGGCACCGAAGTCGACCACTACGCGATCAAGGCCGGCGGCGGCGTTTTCGAGATGAACTCGCCGCTTGCCCGCGAGAATCAGAACGTTCCGGCGATCCGCGTGGACAACGGGCTGCTGCAGTTCGATCCCGCGCTGTTCTCTTTCGCGCTTTCGTCGATCGGGGATAAGTCTGAAGGGCTGATCATGAGCGGCGGCCCGGGGAGCGCGGGCAAAGTCGGGTATGCCTATCAGCAGATGGCGCGGCATATCGAATCGATACTGCGCGAATCGCCTGAATTTGCGACGAAAGTCGGTGCCGCGCCCGAAACGCGCGGCAAATTCCTCATCCCGCTCAAGACGACGCATGTGGACGGATTCCACTGGCGCGGCAACGAATTCGAAATCCCGCACACGGTCTCTATCGTGGGCGACGGCGGCACGCTCGACATGAAGCATGCAATGATGAATGTCGGGCCGACACAGGCGGAGATCGACAGCCACTCGACCAAGTACCGCCACGCCCCATCCGGGCTTCTGCCGGAAGAGAGCGTGCTTTGGGCGGCTGATCTTTCGCTGGGGCTCAAGGTCTCGGATCCGATCCTGTCGTATTTCTTCGGCCCCATCCTCAAAGGGGACGAGCCGCTCGCGCTCAAGGCGGTCATGGCAGGCGATCTGGCACGGGTTTCCGGCGATATCGAGCTCGACATGCCAGAGTTCTCGACATTCGGTGTCGATGTCTCACGGGCCGCGCTTCGCGCGCAGATGGACGGCCAGCACCTGGAGCTCAAGACGTTTGAGGCAGATACGGCGCTGGGCGGCGCGCTTGTCGGCGGCTATTACGACATCATGGACGGCAATTTCGACCTCGATGTCTGGGCTGGCAAAGCCCCGGAAGACCCCGATTTTCCGTATGTTGACCGCGCGTTTGCCAGCCGTCTTGCCGAGGGACTGACACCGCTCGACATGGCGCCGGACGGCGCCATCCAGCAGTTTAACGGACTGCTCGGCGCACATCTGAAGGCATCCTCTCAGGACGGCATCATGGCCGTCGAGCTACCGGAACCGATCGAATACAAGCTGAACACGCCGTTCGTGGGCATCAAAAAGGCGGTCATTTCGTCGGCAGATCCTGAAAACAAGCAGATCCTGACCTATCATAACGGCGTGGCGACATCGCCGGCAGGGCTCATGGTCAATCTCGGAGATGACCATGTGCGACTCGCACCCGGCACGCGGTTCAACACGAACGATACAGGCGACATCATGGTCGATGTCTCGGCACATGTCGAGGCGCCTGCCAAATATGCGGAACAATTCGGCATCACGGATCTAAAGCTCGACCCGCTCGATCTGCAGGCATCCTACGGTCTTTGCGGCACAGACACCTGCGGCAGTCTCAGGGTCAAGACGAACAATCTCTCCTACATGGGCATTGACGTGCCCAAGGTCGATATCGATCTCGCCCTGAACAACTCGATGCTCACCACGCGGTCGCTTCTCGTCGAGACGACATTTGCGCGCCTGAATGCAAGCGTTTCCGGCATGCTCACGCCGCAGGCGATCTCAGATCCGATGTCTGCGCCGTTCCACGCCGAGTTCAAGCTGACCGACCTCGATCTCGAAAAGTTCACGCCTCCCATCGAGGCGCTCGATGTGCTTGCGCTTCAGGGCAAAGGTGACGGCACGCTGACGGTGGACGGCCCAGTCTCCGACATGAAAGCGCGGTTCATCTACACGATGACCGATGTCGAGGTCATGGAAGTGCCGATATCCCGCATGCTGCTCATCGCGAGATACGAGGACAAGAAGATCCTCGTGCCGGCGCTCAATATCTGGTTTGACCCCTCGGAGCTTTCCCCCGAAGAAGCCGCCAAGCTCGATGCGGAAGAACGCGCAAGACGGGAGGCACAAGCCGCTGCATCCAATCATGCACAGACTGAAACCGTTGCCGGAAATCTCCAGAAACTCGATGTCCAGAACGCGGAAAAAATCGCCGCAGAATTGTCGGCCTCGACGCTGGCCAACCGCCAGAATCAGCCTGCGACGAACGGTCGCCCACGCGTGCGTCGGCGCACGCCCGATCTCTCACTCGGCGCGCTCACCTACGATCCCGACAAGAATACGATCATCTTCAATGTCGCGTTACAACCGACATCCCCCAATAAATTCAAGCCTTTCAGGGATCTCGAAATCCCCGTCGAGGCTGATGTCTCGTTCGATATCTCGGCGAATGCGGATCTCGACTTCCTGCTCGGCGACGCGAAAAACGCCAAGAATTACGAGTCCACATGGATCGAGGGCGAGTTTAATCTCGAAAACCTGAAATACGCGGGATTCGATCTCAAGAATACGCATATTCAGTTTTCGCGATCCAAGCAGTACACGCTGATACGCGGCAAGCTGATCGACACGCTTGACCTGGGCGGCTTCGTCCGCACCGCGCCGCATATCTCGGCCTCCGTGTCGCTCAATTTCCCCGACCTCGACATTCTCAAGGTGGCAGCAGATTTCGGTTTTGATGCCACGTCGATCATCCAGAACTTTGAACTCGGCACCTCACGGCTGTCCGGGTCGCTCGGCTTCTGCATGAAAAACCTGGATGACATGACGGCGTCGCTGCTCATTGACGACATCTATCTCGACGTGCACCATGCGCCGCTCGAACTGACACAGCCCGCCTATATCCGCGCGAATCTCAAGGATATGTCGTTCACCCTGAGCCAGTTCGAGATCAAGTATCGCGACTCGGTGCTGAAGATGAGCGGCTCTGCCGGTCTCAATGGGGATATCGATTTCGACGTGAATGGCGAGATCGATGCGGCGATCGCCCGATCATTCATGTCGACAGTCAAAGAGTCGTCGGGGCTGCTCGGCGTCAGCCTTTCTGCACGCGGCAACATGTTCAACGCGCAGAAGCAGCTCAGTCTCAAGGGGCTGACGCTTTCCGGCTACCTGGGCGTGCGCGATCCCATCCAGGTGCTCACCTCGGTCGCCGCTTCGCCGCTCGAACTCAGGCGCGGCTTCATCCTCATGGATACCAAGCACCCGAAGTGCGCCAAACGCGGCTTTTGCATCTATACGCCCGATGACCAGCCGTTCACGCTCGGCATCAACGGCGAAGAACTCGACCTGAAACTCTTTGCTTCGGATGCCGGCGAAGTCGCCGTCGATCTCGGCGGCGCGGTCAGCGCGCTCCTGATCCAGCATTTCGTCAAGGATGTTTCGAACGCCAAAGGCTCGCTTGACCTCGCGGCAAATCTTTCCGGCAATATCCTCGACAAGTCGGGCGGGCTTGTCATCGACTTCCACAAGTTCGAGTTCGGCGGCCATATCAAGGTCAATGAGCCGATCGCCGTTGAACTCCGATCCATGACAGAGCCCGTCACGCTCGACAGCGGCATCCTCAAAATCACCAAAGGCGCCGATTGCCCAAACGGCGGCGAATGCATCGTCATCCCCAAAAAAGATGCGTTCCAGGGCAATCTCATGGGCGGGAACTACATCATATTTGGCGAGATCGTCCGCAATTCGCTCGCGCCCAAAAGCGGGAATCTGTCTATCACGGCAAACAATGTCAGCTTCCGCATGAAAGATGAGCTGTCCCTGACCGTTTCGCCAGATATTCAGATCACGGCAAAAGATCTGAGCGACTTCGATACGGTCAAGGTCTCCGGCAATATCGATATCGCAGAAGCCAAGTATAAGAAGAACTTTGATGACGGCAGCTCGAATTTCATCCGTGACCAGATCCTGTCCCTGTTCATCGATTCCCGCAAGCGCGTCGATACCTATTCGCCGTCGTTCCTCAGAAAATATCCCTATCTGAGCAAGATCAATCTCGATCTCGGCGTGTATGCAGAGAACTCGATCATCGTGGATGTCAAGATCGCGACAGCCGTCGTCAAGCTCGAACTCGGTTCGCAGCTCAAGATCGGCGGCACGATCAAAGAGTTTGCCCCGACCGGCATCTTTTCCATCAATTCCGGCGTGTTCACGCTCCGCAACAACGACTTCGAGTTCCAGAATGGCGCGCAGGTCGCCTTTAACGGCTCGCTTGACGGCAAGATCGATGTCATCGCAACGACAGAGATCAGCACGTCGGCGGATGCGTTCAGCGCCGTGACCGGCAGCACGGATCTCGACAGGCGCAAGCGCATTTCTTCGAGCAACGCCAATGCATCAAGCGACCTCTATTCGATCACGCTCACCGTGGGCGGAACCGTGTTCAGGCCGGTCTGGGGCTTTGAATCCAGCCCTTATCTGACCGATACGAACGTCTACGCGCTCATTCTGACCGGCAAGACGATCGAAGACTTTTCCGGCAACGATGTCGCGATGGAATCGCTGCTCTCGCCGCTTTTCAGCTCCCAGCTGGATGCCATCGTCAAAGCCGATCAGTTCAAATTCAAATTCAGCGAGGGCGCGGCTCAGTTCATCTATGCCAAACAGATCAACAAGGCGTTGCGCATCGCCGCCGGTGTCTCGATCCGTGGCTCCGAAGGGAACGAACAGGCGCTCTCTGGAGAGTATTATTTCAATGACCGCTGGTTTATCGATCTCACCGGCCAGAACACCTCGGATGAAGAGGGCAGGGCGCCTACGTTCAAACTCGGTGCAAGGCTTCACTGGCATCTTCCCATCGAATAATTCGTGATCGCATCCGATCTGATATCGTTATGAAAAGAATACATCAGTTCATCAAAAAAAATATCGTCCTGCTGATCGTGATTGTCGGGCTGCTCCTGCTGATCGGTCTGTTCCATGAGATCATGACGCCATTCGTCATCGCGCTCATCGTCGTATATCTGATCGATCCCATGGTCACCAACATGAACCGTATCAAGCTCAGGAAGCGTCATCTGCCGCGCGGCCTGGCTGTGATCTGCGCCTATCTCGTCTTCGTGCTTGCGCTCACGGGCATCGGCTTTGCGTTCATCCCTTCGCTGACCGCCGAAATCACGAGAGCCTCCGAGGAGCTTCCGCAGTATCTCCTCAAGGTCAAAGATCAGGATCTGCCCCGATGGAGCCAGAAAGTTGACGAACTGGTCTTTCGCTTTTCGCTCAAGAACACGAGCGATATCGAGAAGTCCGTGGACCAGGCGAGTTCAGAGATCGGCAAATCCTTGAACCGAGCGGTGGAGAGCATCAGCGATATCACGCTTCCCGAAGTCGATACGACCGGCGACAAGCCGCTTCTCGTGGCAGCAGATCGCACCAAGCGCGCGTCAAAAACGTCGTCATCGGCCGATGCTGAAAAGACACGCGATGTCGCGTCTCCGGTGATACTCACGCTTCATCCCAAGGAAAATGGCGACTTTGAGCTGATCCCCGGCGATCACGAGCTGCTGTTCGAACCTGGGGAGAACGGCACCTATACCCTCAAGACGACCCCGGTTGTCGACAAATCGCAGACCCCGGCATCCGGCTTCAACCTGGAACGCGAGCTCAGCAAAGCCGCGATGGGCTTTGTCGAATCGGGCACGCAGTATGCGGGCAGCGCGCTCACCCTGCTCCAGAACACGATTCAGTTCGTGGTCAATACCTTCGTGCAGCTGATCCTCGTCCTCATGCTTGCGGCGTTTATCTCCATTGATACGCCGAACATCATGAGGCATATTCGCAATATTTTCGCAAATGCCGACGGCGTGGCATCAGGCTATGACGACTTCAAGGCACGGCTTTCCAAAGGTCTGGCAGGCGTCGTGCGCGGACAGCTCATCATCTGCTGTATCGATGGCACGCTGACCGGTATCGGGCTCGCGATCTTTGGCGTGGACTTCGCGCTACTCCTCGGTATTATTGCCGGCATCCTCAGCATTGTGCCGATTTTCGGGACGATCATCAGCACGGTTCCAGCCGTGTTGCTGGGACTTGTTCAAGGCCCGATGACGGCACTCATCGTTCTCGTCTGGATCCTGATCGTCCATGCGATCGATACCAACTTTTTCACGCCCAAGATTGTCGGCTCGTCATCCAACCTTCATCCAGTCATCATCATCTTCGCCCTGCTCGCCGGGCAGCAATTTGCCGGCGTGCTGGGCCTCATCCTCGCCGTTCCCGTAGCATCCATGCTGCAGACGGTCATCACTTTCGTCATTGAACACGCCAAAAAAGACGAAGCTGACGAAAACACTCCCACAAACACGCCCGAAACGAATATCCTTGCGTCTGGCGAACCAGTCCGAAAAGTTGCCAACACGGCTGACGCCGCTGACACTGAAGCCCCCGAAAACGTTGCCGAGGCGCAGCATTCGGACGACAAGCATTCGGACGACAAGCGTTCGGCTGATACGCTTTCTGAGGCATCTGACGCGCCTCACGATGATACGGAAAATTCCAGCAGATCTAAATAACAGAGCTTTTTACCCTTAAACCAGAGGTTCACATGAAACATCTATTGTCTATTCTCTGCCTTGTGTTTTTCCTGCTTCCGCTCTCCGCATTCGCAGATCCCGTTCAGGTCAATCTCGTTGCCCCGGACAAATGGGAGTCCGTGACGCCTGAACAGAACGATTCGCGTATCGCCGTGTTCGTCGAAAACGCCACGGAAAACCGCATCGAAGTCATGCAAAAAGAGCTTGCGAAAGAGAGTTTTGCCAACACTTTCTTTGAAGCCATTGACGAAGAGCTCAGACAGAACAGCTTTAAAGTGGAACAGCCGTTTAAAAAGAAAGAGATCCAGCTCAGCAACGGCAAAAAACGCACAGGCATGGCCGCATCCTACAAATACGACCTGACCGAAGTTCCCATCAATGTACAGACGTTCTCATTCTCCGAAGACTCGACCACCTATATCGTCATCTGCTATTTCGCCCAGGCGAACAAGGAATCGGCGATGAAGGCGTTCAACGACTTCTTAAAAAAAATGACCAAAATCAAACAGCGCTGAGTTTGCCTTCTATGCGCCTTGTGGCGCATACGAAGGCCGTTTGACCGGGCTATTGCGCGTCGCGCAATACGCCCGGTCGCGCTTCGCGCTTTTTCCGCTCTGGAGTTAATACATGCTTGATCTTATTCACTCATTGGGTCTCGTCACCTGGGACTGGGACCCTGCGCTCATCCGCATTGGCACGTTTGAAATCCGTTATTACGGCGTGCTCTTTGCGCTTGCACTCGCCGTCGGTTACATGACGTTCAGATGGCGATACAAAGAGGAAAACGAAGACCCCGAAAAAGCCACGAATGTCAGCTATGCGCTCATGGCAGCCGTCATCATCGGCACGCGGCTTGTGCACTGCTTTTTCTACGATTTCGACCGGTATATGGCAGATCCCATCCAGATCCTCTATTTCTGGAAAGGCGGGCTCGCAAGCCACGGCGCCGGTATCGGGCTTATCCTCACCTGCTTTATTTATGACTATGTATGGCGCAAAACGCCGCCGCTCATCACCATGGAC
>JAFZFY010000172.1 GCA_017555665.1 Pseudomonadota bacterium
CTCCGGGGCGCCATACGCTTCCGGCGCCGCGCTATGATGCCTCTGGCATCATACGCGCGGCATCACCTTTCTTTTTCTCCACCAATGGTGTACTGTCGCCCCCTGTTTTCACAGCTCGCTGTGGGTTCGTTTCTTGATCCGGAATAGGCTTTATGGAAAATCTCTTTATTGGAATCGCCGGCATGATCGGGGCCGGAAAATCGACACTCGCGACTTCTCTTGCCAAGCACCTCGGCATTAAGGCTTATTACGAGCCCGTCGAGAACAACGAGTACCTTGAGGACTTTTACCGCGACACGGCTAAATATTCTTTCGCCATGCAGGTCTATCTGCTCACAAGGCGCTTTCAGCAGCACCAGGAGATCATCTGGAGAGGGGAGTCTGCCGTCCAGGACCGCACCATCTATGAGGATTCCGTCTTTGCCTCCATGCTCGCGGAATCCGGGCTGATGGAGGAGCGCGACTACCGCACCTACCTTCAGCTCTTTCAGTACATGAGCAATTTCATGTGCAAGCCGAATGTCATCGTCTATCTCGATGTCACGCCCGAACGCTCGATGGAGCGCATTCAGATGCGAAGCCGGAATGTCGAGTCAGGCATCTCCTTGCAGTATCTCCAAAACCTCTACAGGCACTATCAGAAATTCATCGAGGAGATCTCGCGCGTCATCCCCGTTATCTGTGTGGACTACGACCGTTTCGCGACCGCCGAGGAGATGGCGAGAGTCATCCAGTCCGAATACCTCGCGCACTCCTTCAAACGAAGCGTTTCCCTGTACCAGTAGGCCAGGATCCGGTCAGCCGTTGAGGATCTGGCCGGTCATGTGGCGCACGCATTGGCGCGGGTCATCGAAGAGCCGGCGGACTTCCGTCAGCTCCAGCCGCCGATCGAACCGCGTCTCGATATCACGATACCTCTGCACCGCAAACGCGATCTGAAATGTCCGGTAGTCGTGTGTCATGATGTGCAGAAGATAATCGACATGCGTCTCGTTCTGCCAGGCGAGTAGAAGGGTTTTGTCGTCATTTTGAACGACACGAAGCCTGAAGGGCTGGCCTGTGACGCTTTCGAGCTGAAGCTGGATATTCTGCACCTGGTGACGGCTGATGAGGAACGGCATGCCTGTTCCGGCCGTATCGCGAAGCGAAGGCCGGCTCGCAAGCGCGTATTTGACGGCTCTGCCGGCAAATAGCGCGGTCATGTATGGACAAGCCCGGCCGTATCGCGAAGCGGAGGACGGGCCGCCGGGCGTGGCGCGACAGCGCTCAGCACGGCAAAAAAAAAGCGTCAAATCGCTTGATCTGACGCCGTAACTCCGGAAGAGAGACTTGAACTCCCGACCTAGTGATTAACAGTCACCCGCTCTAACCGACTGAGCTATTCCGGATCATTTCGGAGATCAACTCCAGAACGCGCTCTTACTATTCCCATGACACACGTATGTCAATGATTTTTTTATGGCGATGGATCACCACGAGCGTGAATGAAATGTGATGTGAAAGGCTATGCGCCAAAAATCACAAAGAATTTGCATGACGATAAGGGCAGGGGTGAGTTTTTGAAGAAAACCGTGTATAGTGGATCCGGCTCTTTTGGATGGGAGGTGCCATGCGCATTAGGATCTCTGCCGCCGTTGTCCTGGTCGCTTGCACGCTGTCTGCATGCGATGACTCAAACGTGATTTACATCAATCAGCCCTGTGAAAGATGGAGCTGTGATCCCGTTTATTGCGGCGACAAGTGCGACCGCTATCTGACAGATGACGGGGAAGGGCAGGTCCAGGGCGTGAGCGATGCCGACGGTGATACCATACCGAATTACAGGGATAACTGCCTTGATGTCGCCAATCCCGACCAGAAAGACAGCGACGGAAACGGGCTGGGAGATGCCTGCGATACCGGCGAAGCCTTTGACGATACAGACGGCGACACGATCATCGACCTCAAGGATAACTGCCGGCATGTGCCCAATTTTGATCAGGCCGACAGCGACGGTGACGGTCTCGGCGATGCATGCAGCGAGGCTGTCGTCGAAGTCCAGAACGATCTGGATGGCGACACGATCCCCGATGCAAGCGACAACTGCCCGCGACTGAGCAATCCCGGACAGGAAGACGAAAACCATAACGGCATCGGCGATGCCTGCGATGCCCCGGATGCGGCCGATCGCGACGGCGACACGGTTCCCGATGCAAGCGACAACTGCCCGGATCTGGCCAATCCCGGACAGAAAGACAGCAACCATAACGGCGTCGGCGATGCCTGCGATGCCGCCGTCCCTGTCAAGGAAGATGGCTCGCCTGAGCATCCGTTCGTGATTTCGGGGTCCGCCTGCGAGATGACTTATAGGCATCAGGGCGACACTTCAAAGTCGAACAATTCCCTGATCGATGTCTATCCTACGGGAAGCAACCAGAATGAAAGCGGTCCCGAATACTATTACCGGCTTGAGATCAAGCGTCGCTCACGTCTGAGCGTGTATCTCGATCCGGAGCCGAACGGCGTCGATATCGACATTCATCTCCTGAGCGGTCTTGATATCTCTGGAAAAACAGTGCCTGCAGATCAGTTCCTGAACCGGTCTGACAGGGCACTCACGCACACTGTTGATCCGGGCACTTACTGGATCGTTGCCGATACATTCGTGAGCAGCGGGGTAGTCAAAAAGGGCAGTTATGTCCTCAATGTTCAGGCATCCCCCGAATTCGATGGCACGAAGGATGACCCGATCCTGATCAACTGCGGCGATGCGCTTCCAGCACATTACGCTTTTTCGGATACGCGCTCGACAAATGATGCCAAGAGCAGTGTTTTCAATCATTATCCCGGACACACCAATACCGATGAAAGCGGCCCGGAATTTATTTACAAATTCCAGATCAAAGAAAAATCTCGCTTTCACGCAAATATCCGCAAGCCGGAACCCAATGCGACAGATATCGACATCCATTTGCTCAGCTCGCTGGCGCCTGAGCTCATCGAACGCTCCGATGCCAGGATATGGCGCGTCCTTGAACCGGGCACGTACTATCTGGCTGCCGATACGTATGAGAACAAACGCGGCAGCTATATCCTCGATATCCAGACACGCCCATACACCGTCGACAATGCAGATCTTTTCAACGATTATGTCCTCAAGGCCGTGAATTATCTGGAAAAAAATTGGGCACGGAGAGGGTATAATATCAACGGTGTCTATACGCACGATCTGTCATACGGGCGCTACGGCACCGTGCTTAAAAGCACGCTTGCCCCCCAGACCATGTGTGTCGCGGCCGTGGCGGAGACGATCCTCGTCGCGATGGATCTGTATGCACAGGAAACAGGGGACAGCTCCGTATGGGATCACCTGCCGCTCAACAGCTGGTCTAGCCTCAGCAGCACTTCAATAAAGGCACATATCTGGGTCAATCCGACACTCAATGCGGGCGGGACTGGCGATGCCGTGACCGCGTTCGGCATGGGCATGAACGTGCCTTTCAAAGAGCTCAAACCTGGATCGTTTGCAAATATCAACCGCGAAAAGACCGGACACGCGGTCGTGTTCATCTCTTTCCTGGACAAGAATTGCAAGGAAACTCAGACATACAACAGCGATGTCGTCGGCTTTAAGTATTATTCATCCCAGGGATCCAGTACGAATGGCGGATTCGACTATCGGTATCTCCATTTTTATGACATGCCGTTCGCGTCAAGCTGTCCTGGCAATACCGATGCCGCCTATTATTCGGAAGATCAGGTCATGCTCAATACGGGCATGATGTATCATCCCAAACACTGGACAAAGACTTCAAGGGCAAAAGGGGAAAACAATCTGTCTGCGCCTGTCGTCTCATACTTCAATATCCAGAAATTTAATGGTATAACGGATGAGGACGAGTGATTCTCATCAAGGAGACTTGTACATGAAAAAATTGATATTTACCGCCATCACGATTGGAACCATCTTCTTCATCTCTGCGTGTACCGAAGAAGGCTATACAAAGGTTTTTCAATGCTCTGAAGGATATCCGTACTTCAGCACGATCACGCACCAGTGTTACAAAACTGAAGCAGACATGGAAAAAGGGGAAACACAGTTCCTGAAAAATGGCTCGAACGATGAATGATCTGGCAAAGTGAGCCTGCTTTACTGCGATTGCTCGCCGTTCTTTTCCAATCGAACAGAACGGCGGCTCTCGGTTTTCGGAGATAAATCATGGGGCAGA
>JAFZFY010000173.1 GCA_017555665.1 Pseudomonadota bacterium
GGGCGTATCGGCGCAGCCGATAGCCCGCGTTCATATTAGCGAAGTTCCGAGCCCAAGCGAGCGTTGAGGGCATCCACGATGGTCTGGTGAGCCTTCGTGACTTCTTCATCGCTCAGCGAGCGGCCTTTTTCGGCATCGTGTGCTTCGGGATGACGATAGCGGAATGTCAGCGAAACGCTCTGGAAACCATCGCGAATCTGCTTGCCGCGATACACGTCAAAGAGCTGCCACGATTCGAGGCAGTCCGGGCGCACGTCTTCGATGACCTTGGAGATGTCGCAACAGGTCACGTCTGTCTTGACCGTGATGGAGAGGTCGCGCTGCGAGAAGTGGAAGCGCGCCAGCGGGCACATTCTGAGGAGGTCGGGATGCGCTGCCAGGATGCCGCTCAGGTCGATTTCGGCCACATATACCGGTCCGTTCAAATCGTAGTTTTTGAGAACGAGCGGATGAAGTTCGCCAAAATGCCCGATGATGTTGCAGTTCACGCACACACCAGCCTGAATGCCGTCGTGGAGCCAAGGCACCAGCGGCGCATCTTGGTTGACCATCGCCTTGATGCCGAGCGCGTGAAGCGCGGATTCGATGCAGCCCTTGAGGTCATAGACATCATATTTGCGGGATGCGCCGTACCACGGTTTGGCAGATTCGCCCCAGAACAGGATGCAAAGGCGCTGCGTCTCGTCCAGACAGGTCACGCCGTTTTCTTTCGTGCTCGGGAAAAAGACTTCGCCGACTTCGAAGAGCATGCAGGATTTCTGCTGGTTCGCCATGTTTTTCTGAAGCGCCGCGAGCATCGAGGGCAGAAGCGTCGTGCGCATCGTGCTGTGTTCGACGCTCATCGGGTTGGCGATGCGCATCGGGCGGTTTTCGGCGGAATCTTCGGCAAAGTTGCATTTTCGCGGGTCTGCCGGATCCATGAACGTGTAGTGCATGCACTCGTCAAGGCCCATGTCGATGAGCGCACTGCGCAGCGTATGCAGGCGATTGCGTTCCTCGCGGTCGTAGAGATTTGGCGAGACAGGATAAATGGTGGGGTTCAGAGGCGTCTCGTGGAGCTTGTGCGGGCATTTCATCGAGACATCGGGCAGGTTCGCCGGGAAATTGTCAAATCCGTAGCCACGGCAGATTTCCTCGATGATATCGATTTCGCGCGTGATATCCGAACGCCAGGTCGGCACTTTGACCGCGATTGAATCGGTGTCCCAGTTGTCGGAAACGAAGCCGATGGGTTCGAGATAGCGCTTGAGTTCCAAGCCCGTGAAGGAAACGCCGAGCACATCCGCGACGCGCTTTGTGCGCAGAACGAGCGCGAGCGGTTCATTTTTGGCGACATATTTGTCGTCAATCGCCTCAATCGTCGCATCGGTCGTCTGGAGGAGCAGCCAGAGCGCGCGCGCAGCCGCACGCGCCACACCGCACGCATCGACAAAACGCTCATAGCGATGGCTTGATTCGCTGTGCAGACCAAGGCGTTTGCTCGTCTTGCGCACGCGCGAGGGATGGAACGTCGCGATTTCGAAGATAATGTTGCGCGTGTTCTCGTCGACCTCGGTATCCGCGCCGCCCATCACGCCGGCCACAGCCACAGGCTTGATGCCATCCGTAATCACGACATCGGTATCGTTCAGGTCATAGGTTTCGTGATTAATCGCATAGATTTTCTCGCCAGCACGCGCACGGCGCACCGCGATTTTCTTTGCCGCGAGCTTGTCGGCATCGAAAGCGTGCATCGGATGGCCGAGCTCAAAGCACACAAAGTTCGTGATATCGACGATGTTATTAATCGAACGGGCACCGCAGGCCTCGACGGCACGGCGCAGCCACACGGGGCTCTTGCCGACTTTGACATTGCTGACGCGGATGCCCATGTAGCGCGGGCAGTCTTCGGCGCTTTCGATGCTGACGAAATCGTCCTTTGCGATTGTCGCAAGATCATAGCATGCGATGTCTTTCATCTTTGAGCCGAGCGCCGCCGCGAGCTCGCGCGCCACCCCAAAGTGGCTCAGGCAGTCGCCGCGGTCGGGGGTAAGACCGACTTCGAAGATATCGGTATGATAGGCCGCGACGGTCTCGGGCATGCCCAACGACATCACATCGGCCAGCGGCGCGCCGAGCGGCGCAGAAGGATCAAGGCGCATCAGCGTCTCGTTGTCCGAGCCCAGCCCAAGTTCTTTCTCGCTGCACAGCATTCCGAAAGATTCCTCGCCACGGAGCTTGGATTTCTTGATTTTGAAGCCGCCGCCGAGATCCGCGCCAATCGGCGCAAACGGCACAACCCAGCCTTCTTCGATGCCGGGCGCACCGCAGACCACACGGATCAGCTCGCCCGTGCCGGCGTCCGCATCGACCAGATGCAGATGATCCGAATTCGGGTGTTCGGCGATCTTGATGAGCTTTGCCACACGGATATCCCCGATGACGGTCGGATCCGGCTCGTGCCCTTCCACTTCGAGACCACGGGCCGTAATCTTCGCAGCCGCCTCCGCTGCCGTGATCTCCCCAGTCTCCACCATATTTTGAAGCCATTTCCAGCTGATAAGCATAATTCTATTTCCTTAAAAATTCCGAGTAAACCTTTGGGAACGGGCAGACTAGACCCTGAACTGGCTGAGGAAACGGAGATCGCTCTCGAAGAAGAGACGGATATCGGTGATGCCGTGCAGGAGCATCGCGACGCGCTCTATGCCGACACCAAATGCCCAGCCCGACCAGACTTCGGGATCGATATGGCCTTCGCGAAGGACATTGGGATCGACCATGCCGGCACCGAGAATCTCGATCCAGCCGCAGCCTTTGCACATACGGCAGCCCTTCTGGTGACAGAAGATGCACGCGATATCGACTTCGACGCTCGGCTCTGTGAACGGGAAGAAGCTCGGGCGCAGACGGATCTTCGTGTCTTTGCCGAACATGGACTGCGCAAAGAGCTGAAGGATGCCGCGAAGGTGCGTCAAATTCAGGCCCTTTTCGATATGGAGGCCTTCGATCTGGTGGAACACAGGGGAATGCGTCACGTCATCATCGCGGCGATAGACCGTGCCGGGGGCGATGATGCGGATCGGCGGCTCGTAGCAGAGCATCGTACGCACCTGAACGGGGCTCGTGTGCGTGCGGAGCAGCGAGCCGTTCTCGAGCATCAGGGTATCCTGCATGTCGCGCGCGGGGTGATCAGCCGGAAAATTGAGGGCTTCAAAGTTGAAATAATCCCATTCGGACTGCGGGCCTTTTGCGATTTCGAAGCCCATCGAGAGGAAGATATCCTCGATCTGGCGCTGTGTTTCCTGAAGGGGATGTTCGGCACCGCGAAGGGGCATGCGTCCCGGCAGTGTGAGGTCTTCACGGCGGAGCTTGAGGTCAGCCAAGAGCTTGGCTTGAGCAAGTTTCTTTTCGGCCTCGGCAAAATGGGCTTCGATTTTATCGCGCACCTCATTGACGAGCGCGCCGAGTTTGGGGCGTTCTTCGGCAGAAAGCTCTTTCATGTGCTGCATATAAGCCTGCACTTCGCCTTTTTTGCCGAGATATTTTTTCTGAAGCGTGATGAGAGCATTTTCATCCGAGGCACTGGCGATCGCATTGAGCGCATTTTCGCGCAGTTCCTGGAGTTTTGACCATACGAGATCGGACGGCATGGAATGACTCCGTGATGAACCGCCGGGAGCCTTCTTTTCCGCCCCCGGCATGGGTTATTCGAAAAAACAGGGTGAGAAGCGGGAACGCTCAGTTTCCAGAATTCTGGCGGTTTCCGGACTGATAGGACGCAAGGTATTTGGCAGCAGCGAGAATCGCCGCAGCAACGAGGATCAGCCCTGGAATATGTTTCTTAGAGAGCTTGCGAAATTTCATGATCAGGGACCTTGCGGAGGGCGGTGAAACAAAAAACGCCAGCAAGCATTCCTGCCTGTTGGCGTCTTTAAGAGATACGAGCAGGATGGGAGAATCAGATTCCTGCAAGTTTCACGATTGCTTCAAAGCCTTTCGGATCGAAGATGGCGATATCGGAAAGGACCTTACGGTCAATCTCGATGCCCTTATTCTTGAGCGCGGCGATGAATGTGCTGTAGTTTTTGCCAAGGGCGCGGACGGCCGCGGAAATACGGGCGATCCAGAGTTTGCGGAAGTTGCGCTTGTTAGCACGTCTGTCACGATAGGCGTAGCAAAGGCCATTGATGACCTGCTGTTTTGCCTGACGGAAACGTTTACGACCGCCACGGAAGCCTTTCGCGAGTTTCATCCAGCGATTGTGACGCTGACGACGTTTTGTACCAGTTTTAGCTCTTGCCATTTGTAAGCCTCAAATTTCAATGTGCGGAGGAGTTCGTTTCACTCGCTTGGTGATCCCGCCACTGTTAAAAGAAAAGATCTGGGTCTCGGGGGTCATGACTGACGCTCAACCCGGCCTCAGACGCTAAAGGAATGAACCGGCTGCTTAGGCGTAAGGCATGCAGCGCTTGAGTTCTTTCACCACCGTTGCATCGGCAACGACAGCTTTGCGGAGACGACGTTTCTGTTTTGTCGTCTTGTGGGTCAGGATGTGGCTGTGATAGGCGTGATGACGCACGATTTTGCCAGAACCTGTGATTTTAAAACGCTTCGCAGTGCTGCGTTTTGTTTTCATTTTCGGCATGGTAATTCTCCCTATGTGT
The DNA here is from genome assembly GCA_017555665.1 of Pseudomonadota bacterium. Classification (GTDB taxonomy): domain Bacteria; phylum Myxococcota_A; class Bradymonadia; order UBA4248; family UBA4248; genus UBA4248. Next base: position 4,647 of record JAFZFY010000173.1, read on the forward strand.
GAACAAACCGATGATAAGAAAAAACCCCAAATTGCTTGGGGTTCCTTCAATCATCACTTCTGCAGATTGGACCTAGCAGATTTGAACTGCTGACCCCTACCGTGTCAAGGTAGTGCTCTCCCACTGAGCTAAGATCCAGTGGTTGGACCTAGCAGATTTGAACTGCTGACCCCTACCGTGTCAAGGTAGTGCTCTCCCACTGAGCTAAGATCCAACATTGAAACGCCCTAGAGCGTTCCGACAAGGCGGCCTTATACGCGCACATTTGATGCACGTCAATATTTTTTTGTAAAAAAACGCATTGGGTCGTTTTGGGGCGCGAGTGCGGCGCGTATCGCAAAGCGATAGCGGCGCACCAAACGAGCCGTATGCGCAAGCATAGGCGAGTAGAGACGTGTCGTGACACGGCTATGAAAATGAAGGAACGAGCCGTATGCGCAAGCATAGGCGAGTAGAGACGTGTCGTGACACGGCTATGAGACAAAAAAAAGCCGCAAATCCTGAAGGAAATGCGGCTTCAAAGTCAGGTGCCGGCGTTGCGGCGGATGGCATTACGCGTTTTCTTTCGCGAATTTTTCCATGAAGGCGATGAGGGCTTTGACGCCGTCAATCGACATGGCGTTATAGATGGATGCGCGCATACCGCCGACAAGACGATGACCTTTGAGGTTGACGAGGCCGGCTGCCGTGGCTTCTTTGACGAATTTGTCGTTGATTTCTTTTTCTTTTGCCAAGGAGGCTTCATCGGTGGCGCCGGTGGAGTATTTGGTGAGGAACGGGACGTTCATCAGCGAGCGGCTGCCTTTGTCGACCGTGGCATGATAGAAATCGGAATTGTCGAGATAGTTGTAGAGGAGATCGGCTTTTTCGGTGTTGCGTTTGAGCATGCCTTCTGCGCCGCCGTTTTCCTTGACCCAGTCGAGGACGAGGCCCATGACATAGATCGAATAGCAAGGCGGCGTGTTGAACATCGAGCCGTTCTTGCTGTGCGTGTCATAACGGAACATCGTCGGAACGAATTTGGGGAGATCTTCGCGAATGAGGTCATCACGGATGATGACGAGCGTGACGCCAGCGGGGGCGAGGTTCTTCTGGGCGCCGGCATAGAGCAGGCCGAATTTGGTGACATCGAGCGGCTCGGAGAGGACGCAGGAGGAAATGTCGGCGACGAGGGGGATGTCGCCCGTGTCGGGGATATAGCTCCATTTGGTGCCGAAGATTGTGTTGTTGAGGGTGATATGAACATAGTCATAATCACCTTCAATCTTGCGGATTTCGGGGATGTAGCAGCAGCCACGGTCGCGAGAGGAGGCGACGACATCGACGACATCGAGATAACGGCGAGCTTCTTCGATGGCCTTCTTTGACCAAACGCCCGTGTCAACATAGGCGGCCTTGCCGGTCTTGTTGAGATTGAGGGGGATCATCGCGAACTGCGAGCTCGCGCCGCCCTGAAGGAACAGGACCTTGTAATTGTCTGGAACGTTCATGAGTTCGCGGACTTTGGCTTCAACGCCTTCGATAATGGGCTTGTAAGCGTTCGAGCGATGGCTCATTTCCATTACGGACTGGCCGGTGCCGTGGCAATCCATCATTTCTTTGGCGCAGATCTCGAGCACGGATTCCGGTAACGTTGAAGGACCAGCAGAAAAATTGAAAACACGACCCATGATTCACTCCTCTATAAGAGCAGGGGGCATCCGGACATCCGGCAGCCCAGTTGATTCGGCGAATCCATGAATTCGAATTCGCGGAGATAGACCGTGAATGTATCGTTCCAAGAGCGTCCGAGTGTCAAGTCCCAAAATGCGCGCAAAGCCGCAATTTTACTGGACTTGAGATAGGTTTTACACCCCCATGTAGGCACCCATAGCACCCCCAAGCCAGGAGCCGCCCCATCCCCCACCCGCCTCTCAACGAAGACGTGAACGAAGACGTGATAGGGGTGCACAGAATTAAAAGGGCAGCATTCCAGTAAGATAACCATTCAGCCCATAGACTTATTCTGAAGCATATTGGGCCACTGCGGACAGGCAGTAGATGGCAGGCAGGCAGTAGAGAGCTTCACAAGAATTCGGGGCTGAGGGAATATAAGCGTTTGACTGCACATGGGCGCGCCAAACGTTGCAACGCTCATGATTAAGGGCGGCTGAACTGTAACCCCGCAAGTCTGAAAAAATTAATTTAACCTTGATTTTTTGAGTTCAGCCGCTAAAAATGTTAAGCTAGATACCGTGATAATGTTATCCTGAGGGCCGCCGGCTTTCAGATTGCCGATCATTCTCGCCATACTGCTATATATCAGTGCCCGCACAACTTCCGGAAAAAGCATCCCAGGTCCCCTGCCCTGCGGACGGGGATTCCATTATTTTTGCCAGAGACCTTGATGCCTGGCTTGCGAAGACAAAGCTCGCGATCCAATGCACGGGAGGCATTGGAGAAAGCCGTTTTGCAGTGCTTGAGGAGTCGAGCGACACGCTTGTATTTGTGCTCCAGTCAGAGAACGAATCATCGCTGAAGCTTGTCACGAGCCTGCCTGGTTTTGACTCGACATTTCTGTGGCAGGCAGAAGATTCCGAACAGAAACCTTGGACCGTATTCGTGCATTTTCCGGTATCGACCAAGCTCCCGATGCCTCGTTCGTGTGCTGATTTTTTCATGGCACCGATATGCAGCGGCCACCTGGCAGATGCCTTTGTGCAGGCTTACGACCTCTCCGAGATCGTCACGCTCCGCTCATACCGAGAAAGCGCTGGGCAGATATCGCCGAATGTCATATTCCTGATCCTGGACCGCATCGCCACGCAGCTCCAGCGTCTCTTTCAGACGGGGCACACGCTGTTCCGGCTATGCCCAGACAACATCGTCCTCATGCACGATGCCGTGCTCTTTATCGGGCTTGACGCACTTGACCTGCCGTGGAACGAACGCTGCGCAGTCGCGCATCATCAGACAGATTTTGCCACAGTGCCACCGGAATATTTCGGCTTCATGCGCCAGCGTATGGAGCCGCGTCAGGGCGTGTACGTCATCGGCGCGCTCGCGTATTTCCTCGTGGCAGGAGAACGCGTCCCGACTTGCGAAGCGATCGGCTACGATGTCGCGATCGAGCCTCGCGCGTTCAACCCGATCTTCCCGATCGGGTGGGATGAGATCATCCACAAGGCGCTCCAGCCTAACCCAGATCTCCGCTTCCCGAATATCGCCGTGTTCATGAACGCGCTTCAGGATGCCCTCAACGTCATGATGGAACGCTTCAGCAGTCGCGTCCCGCTCTGCTATGACGCATCAGTGGACACGCATATCGGGATCACCAAGAAGCTTCGCTGCCCGATCAATCAAGATGCCGTATTTCTCCAGATGACAGCCGATATGCGGCGCATGCTCATCGTCGTTGCCGACGGCGTCTCGACATCCACCTACGGATCCGGCGATATCGCCAGCCATATGCTCACGGATGTCGCCGGGGAATTCTGGACGGATCACATCGAGCATATCGAAGATCTCAATGCCGTCTCCGAAATCCAGAAGATCCTGAACACCGCCAACGACCGCATATCGCAATACATCCTCGACCGCTATGCCGATCTCTCCCCGGCATCCTCCGAATGCATGGGCTCTACGGCACTCGTCGCGATCATCGACAACGGCGTGCTCACACTTGGCTCCATCGGCGATTCGCGTGCCTATATCATTCGAGATGATTCGATGTCGTGTATCACGCGTGACCACAACCTGTTCACGATCGGCATCATCAACGGCCTGCCCGTCGAGATGTGTGCGTCCCATCCGCATGCCGGCTCGCTCGTCCAGTGCCTCGGCTACAGCGACGCCACCGAAGATTCTGAACTTGCATTCGACATTTTCAGCATGCACCTGATCCCCGGCGATACCTTCATGATGACGACGGACGGCATACTCGATTACATCGCATGCGACATCAATGAAAGCGAGAAATTGATTGCAGAACTCGTGCGCTGCGGCCACTGTTCAGGCATCACCTGCCTGGAACTCATACTTCAGGCCAATCTTGGCGGCGGCGGCGATAACTGCGGTGTCGCCATCGTCCGGGTCAATGAACTCGCCGAATCATGACAGCACCTTCCCAAGCCTGATACATAAAACATCTAAAAAACCGTATCAGCTCTCCTTATGTGTAGCAATATCTAATGCGCCTCAGAGCCAAAAGCCTCACCGGTTTTTTGCCTGCCGCTTATTGCCGCATCCCTCCCACGGCTTACAAGCCTCCTCCCGGGGCCTAAATCCCCTCCATCCCCACGCCACCGCGCTTTGCCTTTACAATGACATACAAGATGTGCCATATTGAAAAATTGGCACTGCATTTGCTTTAAGCATTCAGAGCCGGGCGCTCCGATCGCCCTCTCAAAGCTATATTTATTCACACGCTCGTCATGAGCTGACACAGGAGATTTCATAATGAAACGTTTTTGTATTGCCGGATTAGTAGCGCTTTCTCTCGGACTCTCGACCTCAGCCATGGCAAAAGATCTCGATACAGTCGATGTCTTTGTCGGCGATTTTGTCGGCGTCATGCGCGTGGATTTCAACAAGCTCATTGCCAACAAGATGATCAGCGACGCGATTGATCAGGGCGCAAAGTCGGAAGCCGAACTGGGCGAAGCGCTTGATCTTCTCAAAAAAGCGGGCATCGACTACAAAAAAGACATCGACATTGTCGCCGTAGCCTCCACAGAAAAAGGTCGTGTGTGCGCCGCCATCGATGCGAAAGTTCCCCTTGCCGAACCGATCGCCAAGCTCTCTAACGACGAAAAGGCTCCTGTCCCCTCGAAGGATTACAAAGGTTTCAAGGTGTACTCTGAGGAGGATGTCAACTATGTCGTGCTTGGCGAGAAGCGCTTCCTCATCTGCGACAGCAAGCTCAACATCAATCCGATGATTGACAATGCCCAGTCAGACAAGCCCAAAACGCTCAAAGACCGCGACAGCGCTCTGTACAATGCTTACAACGCCTCCTCCAAATCGGCTGATATCCGCGCCGGCGGCAAGATGACGAAATATCTGAAAGACCAGGCTAAAACAGCAGTGCTTACCGACGAAACAGGTCAGAAATCCGTCGGCGCGGCCGATATCGACAGCGGCACTTTCTCGCTGAGCTTCGCCAAAGGCCTTGATCTTTCACTGATCGCGCATGCAAAATCCGCTGAAGTTGCAACGCTTGCCTCTGACCTCATCAACACCCAAGTCAAAAGCCTGCTCGCAGACGACTCCCTCAAAGAAATCGGACTTGGCTTTGTCAAGGATGCCATCAAAATCGTCAATGACAAAAAAGACCTCAAGGCAACCATCAATTTCACAGATGCCCAAATGGAAACGATTGCAGCCCTCATGGCCGAACTCGCCGGCTCAGTCGCGCCTGCCAGATCTGCCAAGCCAGCCAAATCCGCTTCCACAAAAGCAGCGACAGCCAAGTAACCGGATCTAAGCACTCAATATCCAAAGCCGCCCCAATCAGGCGGCTTTTTCACACAGTTCCCTAGGCGGAACTGTGTTTTTGTATCGGCACTCCGGAACAGCTTTCCGTGATTGGAACAGCTAGTTATTCTTAAGTTTTTTCTTTATACTAAAGAAGTTGCGGATTGTCTGGATGCAATTGCCCCCCATAAACGGAGATTTTCTATGAACTATAAAGTAATCCTTGCGGCACTCTCAGCGTGTGCCATATTCGCCGGCTGTTCTGACGACAATGCAGCCTCAGTGTCAGCTCAAAGATGCCAGAATGAAGGCGAATCCTACTGCAGCGGAACCAACAAAGTCCTTACCTGTACCGACGGCGTTCTGAAAGAGAACAGTTGCGGCACCTCCAAAATCTGCTACAACGGAAGATGCACACAAAAATGCATTAAAAGCCAGTTCATCACCGAATGTGTCAGCAATGCCTCGATCAACATCTGCTCAGATGAAGGTTATGTTGAAACCATCGTCTGTGACGAAGGCAATATCTGCGTCAACGGCATCTGCCGTGATGAAAGCATGGGGAACTGCGATCCCTCCTTTGCCGCCCAGTGTCGCGGTGATTCGACTGCACTAAAATGCATATCGGGTGCAATCGTCAGCGAAAAATGCAGAAATGGCAACATCTGCCGCAACGGTTCATGCCAGGCACCGGTTCCCTGTATCGAAACAACTTATCAGCCGCGCTGCGATGGCCCGCAATCCTATACGGCCTGTCAGAACGGCTATGAGACGTATTTGAAGTGCGAAGGCGACATGCTTTGCAGCAACGGCAAATGCGCCAATCAGTGTGAAGAAGGCTATAAAGGATGCACGGATGACGGCTGGACAAGCGTCTCCTGCGATAACGGTGTGCTCAAGAAAACACCGTGTCTTGGCGGTCAGTCATGCATCGATGGTGAGTGCAAAGCCCCTGCGGAATGTGATCCCGAAACATTCGTCGCCGTGTGTGAAGACGGAAAAGCTAAAAAATGCCTGTCTTCAGGTAAAATTTCCCTGGAAATCTGTCAGAATGGCACCGAATGCTACAACGGCGCATGCGTCACTGACGGGCCGTGCAATATCGATACGTTCAAACCAGTCTGCATCGATAAGACCACGGTGCAGCTCTGCGGCGACAACAGCCTCAAAACGACCGTCTCCTGCGATAACGGCTATACCTGTGAAGGCGGTATCTGCCAGAATTTCCCCAAAACATGCACGACAGGCGAGCTCTCATGCATGAGCGCCTCGGTCATGCGCGAATGCATTGACGGCGCATGGCATGCCCGTTACTGCAACATCCCCACAGAAGCTTGCGTTGCCGGCAGCTGTGTCAACACGGCTGATACGGAAAAATGTGACGAATCTGCCGCACCGGTATGCAAGGACAATGAAATCGTCGCCTGTGAACACGGCTATGTCGTGACAACCAAATGCGGCGAAAATCAGCACTGCGAAGCAGGTACATGCTTTGATGATATCATCGAAGGCGGAAAATGCGATCCCGAATCATTCCAGCAACAATGTCTTGATGACAAGAATACCGCTCTCTGCTCGGAAGGCACCATCATCAAGGTCGCCTGCGGCGAAGGCTCATGCCAGGCCGGCGAATGTGTCCCGCCTCCCTGTGATGCCGCTTCTTTCACAACGGAATGCAAGGACGACCTCAACTATACCGTCTGCATCAACAACAAGATCGATCAGGCCAAATGCCCTGACAACACGCATTGTTCAAACGGAAAATGCATCGACAATTCCACACCAGGCGAAAAATGCGATGAAGCTTCATTCGTGGCTATTTGTGACACCACCAAATCGCTGATATCCTGCGAAAATTCTATTGTCACCAAAACAGACTGCCCGAATGACAAACCGCTCTGCCTCAACGGAAAATGCATAGAAACGGAATGCGATCCCTCCACTTACGGCACACGCTGCAAAGATGATGGGAAAACCCCGCTCTGGTGCAACGGCGGATTCATTCAGGAACTCTCGGTTTGCCCGCAAAGCGAACCCGTATGTCTCAACGGCAAATGCGTCGAATGCAACGAAGCCTCGACGCTGCCCACATGCCAGGGAACTGCGCATGCCCTCATTTGCCAGAGCAATCACAAATACAAACTCTTCGAATGCGATTACGATGAAGCCTGCATCGAAGGCAAAGGCTGCGTCAACAAATGCGGCGAAAACTTCCAGAATCACTGCGATGAACAAGGCCGACGCGTTTACTGCACAGACAAAGGCGAAATTGCCACAGAAACATGCGCATACCAGTATGCCTGCAATAACGGCGCTTGCGAAAACCTCTACGGTCAGCCCTGCCTCCCGGCAACCTATAAGGGCAAGTGTATCGAAAATGGCTCAAACATCTATGCACAGATCTGCGATCCAGCCACGAAGACGATTAATTTCCTCAATTGCTCAGACACAGTAAATCGCGTATGCGGCAACATCAACGGAATAACAAGCTGCTACATCAGATGCGACGCGAGTGATCTTCAACTGGACGTTACCTGGTGCGAAACACTCAGCAACAGAAATTATGTCGGCAAATGCGAACAGGGCACGGATTATAAGGGCAGTAGCATGTACGGCGCCTTCAGACGCAATGCGTTCTGCCAGAACAACAACTCCGTGAGCTGCCGCACCGCTTCCAACGGCCATATCGTATTCGACTACCTCAACTGCGGACTCATGGGCGGAAACACCAAAACCTGCACAAGCAATACATGCGCATTCGCGTCATGCGCCTCTGCATCGGCAACATGCAGCGGCACCGTTGCTACAAACTGCATCTGGGATCCTTCGCATAACGATGGCGACGGCGGATATGTCATGACCGCCATGGATTGCTCTGGGGTCAAAGGCACCTGCGCCGTTCTCAACCCGGACGGCGTCAATCGCGCCATGTGCAACGCCACATTCACAGATACCAGCACCAACAAAACATGGTCTTCGCTCGGCACCTGCGACGGGGATGTGCTCTATCGCCTCTACTGGGGTGAAAGCGCCAACAAGCCGATCATCAGCAACATCAAGTGCCACAGCGCATGCATTTCCAAATCTCAGAACGGCGTTTCTTACGCCTACTGCGAATAATCAAGTCATTGCCGGCTGTATTTTTTGCGCCGCAAAAAATAGGCCGGCCCCCAAAGCGGCAAAGCGGTCACGAAAGTCCACCGGACCATCGTGAATGCCCTTAACGCGCACCTCGACTCCGAACATCTCATCTCTGGCGCGGGCTATCGGCGGCGCCGATACGCCCCGCGCTTCGGCCTATGCGCCAAGCGCATACGGCCGCCGGCCCGCAAGCTATTGGCTACGCCAATACGCGCGGGCAATCACGAGTATAGTAACATAGCGAGTGTATGCGCTCGCCTAGCGCCTGCGTCGCATACGGCTCGCTGGCGCGGGCTATCGGCTGCGCCGATACGCCGCACCAATAGTAATTGTGCGCAGGATATTGGTTATTTATCTGCGAGTTTGTAAACGCCCCTGCCCACACAAACTATAATGCCTTTTTTCGCCCAACATTTCATAAGATCAACAGCATGACTGGAAAATGTCATCGTTTCAGGAAGACCGTCTCGTTTTAGCTTGTTAATAATCTCAGCACATGTCATCGAATTCGGGGCTGCTTCTGCCAAGTATTTTTTGACCAATTCAAAAATGCGATCGTCACCTACAGCCTCGATGTAACGGACTGCCCCCGCTTTGACGAGTAAATCCTCGATATCATCATCTTCCCAAAGGTCAACGCCATGGTCTAATGGCGTTTCGCCATCATTGTTTTCCGCATTGACATCCGCACCGGCATCGACAAGCACCTTAGCGACATCGTAATCCTCGCAGTAGTGTAGCGGCGTTCCGCCATCGTTATCTTTTGCATTGACATCCGCACCGGCATCGATGAGCACCTTTGCGGCATCGTAATCCACAAAGTAGTGTAGCGGCGTCCTGCCATCATTATCTTTTGCATTGATATCAGCGCCCGCATTGATAAGTACCTTCACAATGTCATCATTCAAGCTGTGGTGTAGCGGCGTCTTGCCATCATTATCTTTAGCATTGACATCAGCACCCGCGTCGATGAGTATCTTCGCAATATCGGCATTCTCGAAGTAGTGGAGCCACGTCTTGCCATCATTATCTTTAGCATTGACATCAGCGCCCACACCGATAAGAACCTTCACAATATCGGCTTTACGGCACCAGTGAAGCGGCGTCCTGCCTTTGTTATCTTTAGCATTGACATCAGCGCCCGCACCGATGAGCAACTTCGCGATATCGTCATTACTGCTCCGCAGTGAAACGCACCAGTGAAGCGGCGTCTTGCCATTGTCATCTTTTGCATTGATATCCGCGCCTGCTTCAATAAGGGATTTGATTTTTTCAATGGATGGAGGATAGTTGGAGGCTGCTTTGAGTAAATCTTTATTTAATTTCTCTAATTGTTTTGCGGTCAGCTTGGGTTTGCTTGCTGGTTTTGTGGTCTTGGTGGCACCGGCATCGGCATGGGCGCTCGGCTTTTTACCAGCTTTTCCAGCGCTGCTTGATTCAGCCTTTTTCAGTTCAGCCATGAACTGTTCTTCCGTCCAGAATTGTATATTGGCACCTTTGCTATTCAGCTCCTGCGCCTTTGTCCATTTGGCACCAGACTCGGATGTGGCAACGAGTACAGAGAGATTTTTTGAGACGCCGCTCACGTTTTTTCCCCAAAAAGCAACGACTTTTGCCTCGGCTTCCTCACGCTTCATGTTTTTCATTTTGCCCGTGAACAGGAAGGTCTTGTTCTCAAAACAGTTTGCCATGATAAAACTCCTTATGGAAATGTTGGGAATTGCTTGATTGGTAAAGGCGTGATATTGCGCGGGTCCAAGTTCCTATTAAAACGGCCATTTGTGGTAACATCTTGGATTGCGGCTTGAATGATGACTTATCTGCTATTATTAAAAGAATAACAAAACAAAAGAATAACAAAACAAAAGAATAACAAAACAAAAGAATAACAAAACAAAAGAATAACAAAACAAAAGAA
>JAFZFY010000174.1 GCA_017555665.1 Pseudomonadota bacterium
GTCGTCGAATTCCCCTTCATCTTCTCTGCCGCCCAATAGACGGTTCCGGCCGGCCGTTTCTCGCTTCGCAAAAAACGGCCTGCGCCGCTATTTCATACGCGGCGCAACGCATCCGACGCGCCGCTATTTCATACGCGGCGCCGATGATGCTATTTTGCCGCGTGTCGCGGCAAAATACGCCTCATCGATAGAAAAACAGCGGATCCCCGCGCCTGATCCCGCGCCGATGATCACACGCGTACCGCTCGAACACGGCAGCCTCTGCCCCATCATAGACAACCTCGATGCGCACCTTCATCAGCTCGATGACCGCAACGATATCTCCGGCACACAGGCGGTCGCCAGGCTTTTTAAAAGGCTTCCCATCCGCTTCAGACAACAGCACGAAGCCATCCGAAGGCGACGGATAACGGCGGATCCCCGCGTCACACGCGGCACGCCCGTCCGCGTCGATCTGCCCCAAAACAGGCGATCCCGACGCATCCTGGCACACCACACCCGACCGACACGCGCCCTCAGACACGGGCACGACACGGGCTATACAATCCCCATAGGCGATCATGCCGCGCTGCACCGCCATCTCAACGCGATATCCTTCCGGGATCACGAGCGCATAACGCCGCCCAAAACGCTCCAGAATACCGAGGCATATCTCATGGTCACGCCGCTCGACACGGGCAAAAAAAAGCCCGACACCGGGGCTCTCTATCGAGCCATCCGGTGCCGGCACGATCTCGATCCGATCAGACCTGCGCATGACCGACTGACCAGGGCCTAAAGCGTATCATCGATGCCTTTGGCATCGACATCGTAAATGATCACCGAATGCGCACTCGCATCCGAAATCAAAAGGAAATGCACGTCGTTCGTCCTGAACAGCTTTATCGCTGTCGGCGCGCTCGAAACGGGCACGGTCAATATGCTCAGCCCCGTGCGCGTCGTAAACTCATACGCTTCGTCGCGCTGCGCATGAACCGCATTGGGCGGCATATCGATCGAGAAAAATGCCGTCTGCGCATCGTGGGCAGCGTCTGCCGTATCCTCAAGCTTAAAGCGAGTCTGTCCATAAGGCCTGCGCGGATCGTCGATACACAGCCCGCCGGCGACATACTTGCGGTTCACGTATGACGACTTGCTCGTCACGATCCATGATCCGCTCGTGCGTATCTCAAACTCGATACCTGAGGTAAAGCACTCGGGCACAGGCGCGTACATCGCATCCGTGCCAAGCCCTGTCGGGACGACTTTGAGCGCGTTCTGGCGGACTTCTTCGATCTTCCACTCCAGCCGTGTGTGCGCCCCGGACGCATTCGTCCGATAAGCATCACAGCGGCTGCCAGCCCTGAGGTTGCTCTCAGCCGTAAAGATCAGATGATCCCCCGGCTCCACGCCAAGCGCGCAAAGATCCGTATTCGTCTTGAAAACGCCCATTTCCGAGATATGCCCGTCGGTGCGTTTCTCGCGCTCCAGCGCGCCCTCATAGGCGATACGCCATGTCTCAGACCCCATGATCGTGTCATAGATGACCGAGTGCCGTTTACCTGTCAGCGGATTGGTATCGCTCAAGACACCGGCATCCGCAAAATACGCGATCGCAGGCCGCTCGCGCAGCCCGATTTCCGGCAGATCCGACGTCGAACAGATGCGCCCGACGCAGCGCACCACGCCGATATAGGTCGCATCATCGTTGAGATCAGACACGCGCATCGCGAGCTCTTCTGCGGTATCCTGCACGACATCGTTTTTCGTATGCGTCAGCTTCTGGTGTATCAAATACTCGACAAGGCTGCCGTTTGAAGAGGAGACATACGCGACCGCACTCTCCACAGATACCTTGTGGCCATTCTTGTTATAGGCTTCTTCCTCGCGGATATCCCCCACGATATCGAGCCCAAGCCTTGAAACGGGAATGCCCACGCCTCTGCTTCTGGGGAACCATCCGGAACGATCGATCGTCCGTCCTGTCTCAAGATCGATCACGATGACCTGAGAATCTTCCGGATCGAGCACATACAGCCACCGGCCACGGGGATCGATCCCCACCGGACCGCGTCCTGACGATACAAGCGACGACTCTCCGAACCCGTTTTTGCCATAGCAGGCGAGATCTTTGTCATCCACAAGCCCGTCCCTGTCGTTATCCAGGCCATCACGGCACAACCCGACCGTGTACGCAGACACGCCGCTTTCCTCGTTTTCGATCCCGGTCGGCCAACGGCAGAACGCATCATCTCGGTCGATATCGCCATCCCCGTTGTTGTCCTGCCCATCCCCGCAAGTCCCCAACGTCATGGGCTGATAGCCCTCTGCCTCGGAAGCATCACTCGGAGACACGCACCCCGGGTCGAGCGCGTCGACAAAACCATTGCCGTCGTTATCGATGCCGTCGTTACACGCCCCGATGCCGATCAGACCAACGCCATTCGCAATATCATCCGGCGAAGTGCCTTCGATGCTCCACGGGTAAAAACAGCTCGGATCTTCGGCATCGATCAAGCCGTTGCCGTCGTTATCGATGCCATCCGCACAGCCGAAACCGGCACCGAGCCGAGCCACCTCGCACGGATAGGCATCGCCAGACACCAGGCAGCCGCCCGCTGTACTGTCAAACCCGACCACGCTGACATAACGGCGATCCGAAAACGTCACATACCCTTTCCGCTCCGTCGGATGCGCCACATAATCACGGATCGAGCCGGCGAGCTTCGTGCCGCTCTGCCATGACACACGAATGTTGTCCTTACTCAGCGAGCAAGTCTCTGTCAGAACATTGCTGCCTGAACCACAGTCAAAACTCAGATCAAGCCTGCGTATCGTGCCATCGAGGAAAAAGACATAAAAACAGTCCTCAGATGCCTGATACACGATCTTGCGCGGCGTTTTATCAAGCTCCTGATACGCGATCTCGCGGCGATCAGAAACCGAAACGATCGAGAGATCATTCTGAATCGCACTCGTCAAGACGACGAACGCCCCAAGCCTGTCTCCCGTCACCGACTGCGGCCGTTCCCCTGTCGGGATCGATGTCACGCCCGGTACAGCACGCGTGATATCCACCGCGCTGAACTGCGTCTTTTTCTGGGAATAGTCGATATACGAAAGCGTCCCGTTGCCCATATTCGCGGCAAACAGAATCCTCGAATAGCTCCCCTTTTGTGCGTCACAAGCTGTCTCATCAAGCATTTCATAACGCCCATTCAACAGGCAACGCTCCACGACATGCATGTCTCCCGGCATATTCAGTGACGCGAGCGTCGATGTGTTGTCTTCCTCGCATGCAGACAACACGATACCGATGACGCACAACACGCCACAAATCAGCTTGCATTTAGGCATCTGTCCTATTTCCTTCTGTCGATCTCTCGCTATGCTCATGGCGCGTTTTCTGTCTGTGATGCCGGATAAACAGTCTTCAGAACGGGATGCATCGCATCTGACACGTCATATTTCTCGATGTGATTGGCGAGAAAGTTGATGACATAAAGGGATTCCCCGTCCTTGATCAGTTCATAAGGCCCATCCCCGACCGTGAACTTGGAAAGGATCTCCATGTTCACCGGATCGACGATATAGATGGCATTGTCGGAAACGCTGGTCAGATACAGCACGCCCGCATCCGCACTGCCGATCCAGGCCACTTTAGACATATTGGAAGGCAGCATCATCATATCCATCGCATGGATCATATCTGTGGATGCGCTGTCCTTGAGCAGCCCGGTGATGTTAAATTTGATGAGCGAATTGGGGTACTGGTTGATCAGAAAGAGGGTTGTCCCGGTCGGGTCTTTGGTCATGCCGCGCCCGGTATATGCGCCATAGCCGTTGGGAACAGTGACGAACGCATCCGCATAGACGCCTTTCACGGAGCCGTCATCAGCGATCGCGGGGGACGCGATCACGAGCGACGCGGCGGCACGCCCTGTCACCGCAAAGCGTTCTCCCCCGATCCATTCAATCTCGCTTGCACTCGACAGATAGCTCGCACTCGCGTGGCTGAACTTCATCTCGCCGTTCTCTTCGCGCGCTGTCACGGCAGAGATCCGCGCATTCCGAAGCTGCGCGACCATCAGAAGGTCAAACGGCACACGTTCCGTATCGAAGCTGCCCCCCGAATTGATCGTCTGGCGCTCTCGATAACTCCGCGTCACGGACACGAATGTCGGGTTGTCATCCAGAATCACACGACACTCCAAAAGCGACGGGGAATCGCTCTTCTCCTTCGGACAACGGATGCTGCTGCCATCTTCTGAAATCTCGAACCAGACAAGCGCATCGTCGCTGCGCGTCACCGTATAGCCGTGGCGGCCGTCCGCCGAAAGCACGATATTTGTCCCGAAACTCCCCATGCGCTTCGACGTGGGCAGAATCTCATTACGCTCAAGATCAAGCACATAAATCGCGCCGCCATCCGTCGAACGATAATCGAGATCAAAATTGGACCCGACCACATAGGCATAACGGCCATTGGGATGAATCGCCATCCCTGTCGGAAACTCCATCTTTGTAAGATCGCTCTTCTCGCCCACAAGCTCTGTCGCACAGCCTGCCAACAACAGCGAGCAGAAAACCCCGCAAAACAAACTCAGTCGCATTCCCTTCCAAAATCCTCCATGCCCCCAACACCACGGGGACGATCAAATGCTTATCTTTACACACAAAAGCCATTTCCCTCAAGCATTTCACGCACTTGCACACAAGAATTACGCGCACACGCAGTGTTTTTCCGCATTTTTTAAGGCCGCGCTATGGCCTTACGGCCATACGCGCCGCCCGGCCCGGCTATCTCGCTGCGCTCCATACGCCGGGCACACATTCTGCGCGACACACATAAGAATAGCCATCATGATGCCTCTGCATTCCCATTTGATTTTGCCCACCAGGCAAGTTACAACGAAAAAGGGCGATTGGAAGAATGAGGAGGTGGCTATGCCCTTTGATCCAAGCACAGTAACACTCAGCGCAGAAGAAAATGCGTTTATCGCGTGGTACGACGCTCGCTGTAAGCGGATTCTGTCCAACCGCATGGTTTTGGCGCACCTGCTCAAATCAACGATGGCCGAATTCGCCAATCTTGAGCCTGAGGTCATCGCCGCTCGATATATCGAAGGCGTGCCAGATAAAGAGAATCATTCCCCCAGGATATTGGGCTTGCGCAATGAGCGCAATGCCCCTCACAGAAATGCCAACTTCTTTGACGTCATCTTTTACGCGCTTGATCCAAAGACCGAACACCCCATCCCGATCATCATCAATGTGGAATCTCAATGGAACTTCGATCCAAGCTATGACCTTCTCAACCGAGCCGTCTTCTATATCGGCTGCATGATCGCCGACCAGAAAGATACCGTCTTTGAGAAGAGCAATTACGACGATCTGCGCAAGGTCTGCTCCATCTGGATCTGCCCAAATCCCCCCAAAGAACTCGCCAATACAATCGTCAGCTACGCGCTCGATCAGCACAACATTTTGGGCAACTGCCCCAAACGGCCTATCGATAAGCTTCAGCTTGTCATGGTACACATCGGCACCGCCAAAGATGACAACTTCACTGGCGTGCTTCCTCTGCTCGAAGCATGCCTCTCCAAAACCACCAATAAAGACCATCAAAAACAAACGACCCACCAGTATAACGTACAGCTCGAACAGGAGGATTACGACATGACCGCCGGTGAACAAATCATTTATGAGATGAAACGCGAATCATGGGAACGAGAGGAAAAAGCAAGGGAAGACGGAAAAGAAATCGGAA
>JAFZFY010000175.1 GCA_017555665.1 Pseudomonadota bacterium
AGGATTCCCGAACGTCTCACCGTCCGTGGTTCGACGTTCGGCAGCCGACATCGTGTCGGCTGTACTAAAGATGATATGCATTTATTATGGAACATGCCGATGCTTACGAGGACTATATCCACGCTTGTAGAACAGAGCCATAACATATTCTTCACCATTTATTTAATCATAATGTTACAGTTCAGCCGCCCTCTAATCATGAGCGTTGCAACGCTTATCGCACCCATGTTCAGTCATAAAATCATATTCCCTCAGACCTAAAATCTTGTGAAGCTTTCTACTGCCTACCATCTACTGCCTACTGCCTGTCCCGCAATGCCCACTATACTTCAGAAAACACCTATGGGCTGAATAGTTACATCATAATGCACATCATCCACACTCTCGCGTGATATATGCCTGGCGTCGTGATATACTCTGCGAACGTGCGAAGGCTCGCGTTCGATTGAACCCAAACGCATCCCCAACCTCACATTGCCTTTCTTTAAGAAAGGGGTTTCCCCATCAAAAAGGAGCAGATATGGCATACAGAAACCCGACACCTACGGTCGATATTCTGATTTTGCGCGGCAATAGCCTCGTGCTCATCAAACGGCGCAATCCGCCGCACGGCTGGGCAATCCCCGGCGGCTTTGTGGACGAAGGCGAATGCATCGAGCACGCCGCCATCCGCGAGGCGAAAGAAGAGACGGGGCTTGATGTAACGCTCGACCGGCTGTTCTATGTGTATTCAAATCCCTCGCGCGACCCGCGCCAGCACACGATGTCGACGGTCTTTATCGCGCATGCGGATGGCGAGCCTCAGGGCGATGACGATGCCGAAAAAGCGCAGTATTTTGACCTCGATGCACTGCCAGACCCGATCGCATTCGATCACGCCAAGATCATCGCGGACTATCGCGAATATGTGCGTTCCGGCAGGCAGCTTGAACTCGAACGCGCCACCGGCAAGCGCGACTGATGCAAGACGATCTCACCGAAATGACAGATATCGCGGCAGTGTGCGCCGCAATCGGCATCGATGCACTCGGTGTCGTGAAGGCCACGCCCCTTCAGAGCTACGACATCTACCGCGAGATCATCGCACGCGGCGTGCCGCCGCAGCTTGAATACCTGGCAAGAAACGCCGACTGCCGCCGCGATTTCGACGCGATCCTGCCGGGCACGAAATCCATCGTGTGCTGCGCATGCACGCTTCCAGTCTTTCGAGCAGAAACCGCGTGCCGATATGCGCGTTTCTGCGCCTTCGGCGACTATCACCTCATGATGCGCGAAAAGCTTCTCAAGCTCGATGCCTATCTGCGTGCCAATTATCCGATCCAAAACAGCCGCATCTGCGTCGATTCAGCCCCGGTGCTCGAACGCGAACTCGCCGTGCATGCAGGACTTGGCGACATCGGATTCAACCGTATGCTCATACATCACGACTTCGGATCCTTCATCGCGCTTGCCGAGCTTTTTGTCGATGCCGACCTGACGGAATGCGCAGATCCCCCCGCCTATCATGTGCGCCGAGAGGCTACGGAAGCCTGGATACCTGGTCATCACGGCTGTTGCGATCCGGCGCATCGCCGCTGTTCAAGCGCATGTCCGACCGGCGCGCTCTCCGATCACGGCTACGACATGAACAAATGCCTCGCCTACTGGACGACACAGCACAAAGGCGACATCCCTGAACCTTACGCCACCGCGATGGGCGAGATGATCTGGGGCTGCGACCGCTGCCAGAACGCCTGCCCTCGCAATCTGAACGCCCCCAGACCATGCGTTGCCACATCGACACTCGACACGCTGGCATTCGATGAAATCCTTTCCCTGAGCGCGCGACAGCTTAGAAAAAGGCTTGCAAACTCGCCACTTGCGGATGCAAATCCGCACATGCTCGTGCGAAACACGTGCATCGCCATTGGCAACGCACGCGTTTCAAAGTATTCTGAACAACTCGGCACGATTGCCGCCACACACACTTGCGATTGGGTCAGGCGCGCCGCAGAACGCGCACTTACAATGACAGGAGAATGCTCATGACCATAGAAATCACTGTTTCCCGAGACCTCCCGATGGAGCCTCAGATTTTTCTCGCCGCACAGGCTCTGCTCAATGGCGAGGTGATCGTCTTTCCGACAGAGACCGTATATGGGATTGCGGCAGATGCGCTCAATGACGAAGCGATCGACAACCTGATCTCGCTCAAGGAACGCCCGGACAACAAGCCGTTCCCCGTCATGGTCGCCGATCTCGCCATGGCCGAACAGCTCGCCGATCTCGGCAACGCCCGGGAACTCGCAAAAGACTTCTGGCCCGGGCCGCTCACGCTCGTCCTCCCGGCGCGCACCATCCTCTCGGATGCCTGCACACAGGACGGCACCGTCGGCATCCGATGCCCGCATCATCCCGTCGCGCAGGCGATCCTGCACATCGTTGGCATCCCCCTTGCCGTCCCCAGCGCGAACCGCTCCGGCGAACCGCCTGCAACCAATTCCACCGAAGCGCGACGCGCCTTTCAGCATGGCGATATCGCCTACAAGATCTACCAGCAGGATCCCACGATGGGACAGCCCACGACCGTGCTCAAGATCGAGCCGAACACATGGACGATCCTCCGAAAAGGCCCCATCAGCGCAAACACGATACGTGAATACCTGCCCAACGGAGTGACTTTATGCGGCGTCTGATCTCCCTGCTGTGCCTCATCGCGCTGACCGGATGCGCATGCACGCATCAGGATCCCGAAACGCCTGAATCGCCCGGACAGACCGGCACGCCCGAACCGCAGCCCAAACGCGTCCGCATCGCCACCTGGAACGTCCACAACCTGTTCGACACGGTCTGCGACTCCGAAAGCGGATGCGGCGGTTCCAATTACGAACCCACGGTCACGCAGACGTACTACCAGAGCAAGGTCTCGAACGTCATGAAAGGCATCTGGACAATCGATGCCGATGTCGTGATGCTACAGGAAATCGAGAAGGAATCGTGCCTCGTCGATGTGCAGAACAGCCTCGGCACCCAATACTACCCTAGCCTTGCGTTCGGCGAAATGGGCAATCCCGCCGGGCTCGACGTGGCGATCCTGACGCGTGGCGAGATTCAGAATGTGCTGACCTATCGCGACCAGTACTGGATCGATCAGCCGGATGGCAGCCAGAAACGCCTTGCACGCGAGCTCCTAGGGGCCGAGATCGTGCTGCCCAACGGCGTCGAGCTGACCGCGTTCACGACGCATTTCGTGTCGAAAGCCACCGATCCCGAAGGCGGCCGAAGGCTCGGCGAAGCCAAGCTCACACGCCAGCTCCTCGATGAATACATCGCCGCACACCCGGACCGCATGGTCATCTTCGGCGGCGACCTCAACGACACGCCCGACTCCGAGCAGATCCTGACGCTGAGCAGCGATCCGACACTGGCGAACGTCACCGAAGGCATGCCCCCTGAGCAGATCACGACCTGGAATGACAGCGTCACGTTCGATTACCTGTTCTATACCAAGACGCACGCAGAAAAACTCGATAAAGCCGAGGTCATCTGCGACGAAAACCGCGCCAAAGGGTTCAGTTCGAGCGACCATTGCGCCGTCAAGGCGACCTATTACTGGTGACGCAGGTCCGGCGTTTTCGCGCCGTATCCGAATGAAATGCGGATAGGCGCGAATGCCGCGCGTGCGATGTCAGCGCGGCCCATACCAAGCGTTTTCGCGCCGTATCCGTATGAAATGCGGATAGGCGCGAATGCCGCGCGTGCGAAGTCAGCGCGGCCCATACCAAGCGTTTTCGCGCCGTATCCGTATGAAATGAGGATAGGCGCGAACACCGCGCGTGCGAAGTCAGCGCGGCTACAAAAAAACGCGATTGCTGTATTTTTACGCACTCCATGTTGTGGTAAAAAGCGGTTCATGTGTGCGAAGGTGGCACATATAGACCCAACTAGGAGTGACGAAAGTGAATGTCATCATATTATCGCCCCATTTTCCCCCGAATCATATCAATTACGCGCGCGCGCTGAAGTCTTACGGCGACACGGCGCTCGGTATCGGCGACAGCCCGTGGATTTGCGACGAGCTCCGCGACACGCTTGACGAATATGTGTATGTGCCGGACATGACGAATTATGACGCCATGATCCGCGCGGTCGGCTATCTGATTTCGAAATACGGCAAGATTGACCGCATCGACTCTCAGAACGAGTTCTGGCTCGGCATCGAGTCGCAGCTTCGCGAAGATTTCAATATTTTCGGCCAGAAGCCGGCGCAGACGGACATCAACCGCAGCAAGCTCGAGATGAAGCGCGTCGCGCGCGCGGCCGGTCTGCCCGTCGCGGAAGGCATGGAAGTCGAGGATGTGCGCCAGCTGCGCGAGTTTGCGAAAAAAGTCGGGTTCCCGCTCGTCGTCAAACCCGTCGTGGGTGTCGGCGCATCGGCGACCTATCCGCTCAACAATGAAGACGATATCGACCACTGTTTTGAGTACATTCACGGCCGCTATATCGTCGAACAGTACATTCACGGCGATATCGTGACGTTCGACGGCTTTGTGGACCGCCACGGACGCATCATTTTCAAAACCTCGCACGAATACAACGCCGGCGTGATGGAATGCGTCAACGACGCGCAGTCGATTTATTACTTCAACGTGACCGAAATCGACCCGCTGCTCGAAGAGCTCGGCCGCAAATGCGTCGCCGCGTTCGACGTCCGCGAGCGCTTCTTCCACATCGAATGGTTCCGCACCGCCAAGAATCCGACCAAATACTGCTTCCTCGAAATCAACGTGCGTCCGCCTGGGCTCTACACCGTCGACATGATGAACTATTCTGCCGACATCGACCTCTATCGGACATGGGCCGGCGCGTTCCACGAAAGCTATCCGTATGCGGACGCGAAACTCAAGTATTCCGTAGGCTTTGCGGGCCGTCGCGTCAACGTGCATCACAAGCACTCGAACGAAGAGATCCTCTCGCAGTTCAGCGACTGCATGGTCAAGGCCGAGCCGGTTCCCGGTGCCTATTCGGATGCGATGGGCGAGTTTTATTTCCTCGTGCGCCATCCAGACAAGGACAGAGTGCTCGAGATATTGAAGTATATCCTCGAAGTCGCTGACAACTGACAGGCTTTTGAGCGCAGTTTTGGGCAGGGGGAAGCCTCCCCCTGCGCGGCTATTGGCGTTGCCAATACGCCGCTACCCCCTCGTCAGGGGGAAGAATCCCCCTGCGCGGCTATGCGCTCGCCCGCGAGACGTGTCACGACACGTCTCTACCGGTCTGCGCGCATACGCCGCTACCCCTTCGACGAATTGCAACACAACGCTACCAAAAGCATACGCGAAACACACGAGATCTGTGTTAGAAAGCTCGCATTCCATGGATGGGAGTGCTCTTTCGACACGATATTTGATTTTATGGATGAAACACATGACAGAAGCTCTGTCTTATAGCAGCGACTATATCACGCCTTCGCGCAACACAGCCAACATCCGCTATGCGATCCGCGAAGTGACCGTTTTGGCGCGCCGCCTTCAGAAAGCGGGCAAGCGCATTCTTTATCTGAACATCGGCGACCCGAATGTGTACGACTTCGACCTCGTGGACGAGGCGAAGGCGGCGGCATCGTGGGCCCTGACACACGACAAGAACGGCTATGCGCCGTCGGAAGGGCTCCCGGAAGCGCTCAGCGCGATCGAAAAAGACGCGCACGACCGTCAGGGCATCCGCAATATCGTGGGCTCGTACACGGGCAACGGCGCCAGCGAGTGTATCGATCTCGCGCTGACCGCGCTCGCCAATCCGGGCGACAACGTGCTGCTGCCGACGCCGACCTATCCGCTCTATGCCACGATCCTGACGCGCCTGGGCGTCGAAGCGCGCTATTACCGCCTGGATGAATCCAATGCCTGGCAGCCGGATGTCGCCCACATGGCATCTCTGATTGACGGACGCACGCGCGCAGTTGTCGTGATCAACCCCAACAACCCCACCGGCGCGATCTATCCCGAAGCCTGTCTGCGCAAGATCATCGATCTCGCCAAAGCGCACAACCTGCTGATTCTCAATGACGAGATCTACGAGCGGCTCGTGCTCGAAGGTCATCACGTCAGCCTCGCTTCGCTCGATGACGAAGCGTGTGTCGTGACGTTCAACGGCCTGAGCAAGGCTTATCTCGGTCCGGGCATACGCATCGGCTGGGGCATTCTGAGCGGCCCTCGCGAAAAGCTCACGGACTATCACGACACGATTCTGCGCATGCTCCGCGCGCGTCTGTGCGCCAGCCATATCTTCCAGTGGGCGATACGCCCGTGCCTGGAAGGCGGCCAGACGCATCTTCCCGGCATGCTCGACAAGCTCAAGCGCAGACGC
>JAFZFY010000176.1 GCA_017555665.1 Pseudomonadota bacterium
GACGGTTCATGACCGGATTGCTCTGGCAATCGCCAGGCATCGGAACATTCCGCTGATGACCGGTGACGGCCATCTGAGAAAAGCGGCAGCACGGGAAGGCGTCCGTGTCCTCGGGACGCTCGGCGTTCTTGACCGCGCGCTTGAAGAAAGCATCATCAGTCGCGACAGATACGTCGAACTGCTCAAACGGCTTCGTGACTTTCCGCGTTCAAGACTGCCCAAAGAGGCATTGGACGCGAGGATCAGCAGCTGGTAGTGCATCGCTCTGTATCGCTCAAAACGCTATGTGATAAATCACATACTCGTATCCACTTTTTAAAAACTCGTATCCACTTTTTAAAAACTCGTATCCACTTTTGCCCAAACTCGTATCCACTTTTTAAAAACTCGTATCCACTTTTGCCCAAACTCGTATCCACCGTCGTATCCACTTTTGACCCTGTATCTTTATAAAAACAAAAACAAAAACACACGCGCGCATGCGCGCGTATACATGCGCGTGCGCGGACATACGCGCGCGCGAGGGCGGGCACAGCCCGCCATTTATTTTTGTCTTCTTTGACCATTTTGCAGACGTCGGCAAAATGGTCTGGCGATCTTCGGCCAAACACACCCCATATTTCAACGACGTTTGATTGTGAGCGCGTTTTGCGCGTTCGGCGCTCAATTATGCGTCTTGGCATTTGGACGCGAATTTGGGGCATTCTGAGCGAAATTTGAGCACGTGCGTTTTTGGGGCACAAAAAAAGCCCCACTGTCGTTGACACCAGTGAGGCTTGACCGATAGCAAGGAGGATGCCGCAGTTAATCCTGCGTTTTGGGCTTGAACGTGATTTCCACAATCATGCCCATGCCATCGGCGAGACGTTTAAGAGTTTTCAAAGAGGGATTCGCATGAGCGCTTTCGATGCGGCTGATATCGCCTTGGGCAATTCCTGTAATAGCAGACAGTTCGCGCTGTGTCATCTGCTTTGCGGCTCTGGCTTTTACCAGGTTGTTTCCGAGCGTGCGTTCCGAAACGCTTTCATCCCATGTTCTTTTGAACGCGGGATCGCGTTCGCATTCCTCGCTGATGAAATCATCCAGCGTGTACTCGCCCTCATTCACGACCTTCGGGCTTTTAGTGGCGTACATATTTATTCTCCTGGAATAGCCCCGTTTCCGGGGCCGGCTTTATTGCCGTGCGGGATAATCGGCTCGATATTGTTTTGCGAGCTCTATTTCCCGCTTCGGCGTCTTCTGTGTCTTTTTGGCAAATCCGTTTGTCACGATGATCAATTCCCCAACCACGAAGAAATAAATCATGCGATAGGCGTTCGTTCTGTCTTTGATTCTCAGCTCAAACAGCCCGTCTTCAAGATGTTTTGATTTTTCTTCGTTTAGCAGATTGCCCATGCTTTCAAGATTTCGTAGTTCATGAACAATCTGCTGTCGTGCGACGTCATCCAGACTCCTGATGAATTCGCCTGCGGGCTTTCGCCCATCCGCAGTCTTGTAAAACGTTACTTTGAACATCCTCCTCCTAATCAGTTGTCAACGATGTTCCGGCTCTCGCCGCGAACAGGTGCTATATAGGATAAATCACATAATCAATCAACAGAAAAGATGTGATAAAACACATATTGTCGTTCTGGACAGGGCATCACAAATTACGCATACAATTTCTTGCCTTTTTGCTGTTTGGCTGTATATTTGTTCATGTTTTGCGGTTCCACTCTGAACCGCTCGGAACATGACGCGCGACTCGTCATGTTTCCTTCTCCTGGAAAAAAAGGTGAAGCGAGTGTGGGCACACTCGCTTTTTTTTTATGACCGTGCTATGAACAGACTTGTCATGAACAGGGAGGGAGACATGTTCACAGGCAGACAGATCAAACGCATGGTTGTGGAATCACGAAAACAGAAGCCCAGATGCCATCTCGGCGCAAACGGCGTCACGCCCTGCGTTATACGGTCGCTCGACAGGGCGTTTCTCGGATCGTGCGGTAACGCGCCAACGCAGCTCGTGCGCGTCAAGGTGCATGTGACGTTCCCATACGACTTGAACGAGGCCGCGCAGGCGCTCGCTGACGGCACGCATTCCGAGTTCGTCAGGCTGGACAACTTCGCCGGAAGCCTGTGCATGATTTTTTACAGGGCATTGACAGACGTTCAGGCATGTGTTACACAGAGCGCATGAATCGCAGAACTCCCGAGAGGCGCCGTCATGGCGCCTTTTTTGTCATCAAACAAGCTCGCTCCATAAGAGGCGCCGTCATGGCGCCTTTTTTTTACTTCATGCGTTCCATCGCAAGCTGAAGCGCAGTCCGCATGTCGGCTAGAGCAGTCTGAACGTCGTTGAACGCCTTTGTGTTGTCTTTGAGCGCGTCCGTTGTCTGCGACATCAGACGGGCGACTTCGGACGCGTAGGATTTGCCTTCTTCCGCGTTGCTCCGGATCGTGTCGCGCATTTCCTTTTCAAGGGCATTCTGTCGCCTGAACAGATAGACAACGACGACACACAAGACCGCGATGATGGCATAAAGCCCGTATGTCGAAATGCTTTGAGCAAGCGGCGCAACTGTTTCCATGTCTCATTCCCCTTTGTCGATGGCCATCACAAGCGCGCCGTGCTTTGCGCGGCACGCCTCGTAGGCCTGTATTGTCAGTGATAGCATGCGCACGATATCGGCATTCGTCCGTATCTCGACGCGCTGCGGATCTTCGCACGGTTCGAGCAGGACGGAGGGGTATTGCGGCAGGTCAATCGGTGCCGAACAGCAGGCAGATGTCATCAGGCACAGGCTCGCAAAGCCAGTCGCGCGTTTCAGGATTTTCCGTATTCTGCACCGCTTCCATCCGCTGTTCATGTCGTTCCCTTGCATCTCGTTCTCCTTTCGTCATCGCATCGACTGCCGCGTTCAGCCGCTCGATGGCCTGCGCGATCCGCGCACGCTCGGCTCTGAGCGTCTCGATTTCCGTATGCGCGGCATCAAGTTCGTGCTCCCTGTCTGCCAGTCGCATGCCGGCCACAGTCGCAGCAAGCACGACCGACAGCGCGATTGAAATACCACAGATAATCAGGATTATTTTGTTCATACACACCTCCATGCTTTTATTTAAACATAATTTTATATAAATTAAAGACGAAACATGGAGGTGGTCATGCGCAAAAACATACAAAAGATCACTGTCGAAATCCCGATGAAATGCTACGCGTTCATACGCCAGAATGTTCTCACCGGTAGGAAGACATCGCGTACATTGAGCAGGTATCTGTTCACCTTTTTCACCGTTCTGGCCGATGGCGAGCGGTCTCTGTTCCGCGTTTTCAGCCAGGCGGAGGCGCGCCGGCTCGCGACAATCCTCGATGCAGCGCACCATGCCGACGAACTGCCATGGGAAGAGCTGTGCATCTTCTCGGGCATGCGTCTGGGCGCGCTTGTCGGCCTGTATGCGCCGAATGAGACGAACATCATCTCGAAAGTATCCGCGCTCGGCGCGTTCGAAATCATCGCGCTCATGGAATATGCGCAGACGCTCGGCACGCCGGAACTGTTCGCACGGCAGACGACCCGGTTCAGAGGGTAGGTACTACCGGCGAGCCGCTGAAAACCTTGGACGTCGGCGCCCCCGACTCTTAGAAATTTCGGAGTACCGCTATTTTATTGGACTTGTGAGGAAATGGCTGGAAAGTCGTCAAAACTGACGCTTGAAGAAATCGACTATCGCACGCGGCTTGCAAACTGTGAGGCGCTGGAAATCAAAGTGCGCCGCGATCAGTTCGAGCTCGACAACAAGCGCGGGGAGCTGTGCCGCATTGATACGGCGCTGACTGCGTTTGACGGCTTTCTGCGCGAATTCGTCGGCTTTCTGGATGGCTTGCCCGATGCCATTCAGACGCTTATTCCGCAGGCAACGCCGACGCAATACAAGGATGTGCAAGAGCTGATTGGGACACAGTTGCAACGGCTCGCCGATCGCCGTTTGCACTTGTCGATTGAAAGCAACACGTCACAACAGCAGGCAAACACTGCCGCTAAAAATGAGCGCATTGCGCGCACGGCCAAACGCAAGAAAGATGAGGGCAAATGACAGATCCACGTTTCGGAAATCCGACAGATGGCTATTTGATACCGATACTACAGCGACCTAAACGAGTGGATTGTGCCACGTGGGCAGAGCTCAATCGGTTCATGCCATCCACAAACACGTTGTTCTCGTTCCATCAGACACCTTTTTTTCGTGAGCCTACACAGTATCTGAGCGACCTTGCGGGCACTTGCCGCGTGATTCTGTGTACCCCGGCGCAGGTCGGCAAAACCACGGCCATCGAAAACTTCCTAGGATGGATTGCGGCATACGACCGGGCAAACACGTTGCTCATCTTTGACCGCCTCAAGACTGGCCAGAAGATGTCGAAGAACAGGCTTCGGCCATTTCTGCGAGACGTATGCGGCATCAATGCGACTGGGCAAACAGGCACGAAATATCGCAATCCCGATGCGAGCAAGGAAGTGTGCAATATCAGCCTGGCAACGGGGGCCAACCTCATGATCGGCTCGTCCTCGAGCGCGTCCGACCTCTGCTCTACTCCGGCAAAGTTCCTGTGCTGTGACGAGCTCGACAGATGGAAGGACGAATTGAAAGGCGAAGGCGATCCCGTTGCCTTGGCATTGCAACGGCAGATGCGATTCAGGGGAATGGCGCTATTCACATCGACGCCAACCGTCGAGGAGGGGCGCATCCATCAGCAGTTTATGTTAGGCACGCAACAGACTTGGGGTGTGGTCTGTTCAGGATGTGGCGCGTGGTTTGACTGCCGATGGGACAGCATTGACTGGTCTGGGGATGTGCCGACGGTTCATTGCCCGAAGTGCGGTGAGGTCTTTGATGAAATGGCGGTGCGTGCGCTTGAACATCGTTACTGTGAGCCGCAAAACAACAATCCCATCCATGATCAATATGGACGCATTGTGAGAAGCTATCGCGTTTATGGCACGTTATGCCATGCATTTTACACATGGCACAGCCTTCGTGAGAATGAGCGAGAAGCATTGAATAATGGCGAGGCGAGCTATCAGAGCTTCAGGAATACGCGCCTTGGTGAAGTTTATGTGCCAAGGTCTGAGCGGATTATCTATGGCGCGGACATTCAGCGGATCGCGGTGCAGGACTATCGTCTCGATGCCTTGCCGCGTGAAATCCTTTTCCTGACTGCCGGCATCGACACGCAGGACAACGGCTTTGCCATCGAGATTTGCGGCTGGAACGCAGACGCATCGAAGGCATTCGGCATCGAGTGGCTGTGGCTAGACGGCGATCCGAAGAAGCCAGAGATCTGGCATGCGCTGACCGACATCATCGAATGCCGACGATACAGGCGCGAAGACGGCAGGACGCTGGGCGTCATCTATGCGGCACAGGACAGCGGCGGCCACCACACGAACCGCGTCTATGCGTATTCCCTGCGCCATCCGCGGCATCTGTCGGTCAAGGGCTATGTGCGCATGAAAGAGACCATCCCGTTTCTTTACAGCATATCGTCCCAAAAGCTGTCATCTGCGGGCAACGGCACAGGCAAGATAAAGCTGCACATCATCGGCGTGAACGCGGGCAAAGACCTGCTTCTGGACATGATCACCAAGACGCTCGATGGCGAGCGGTGCCTGGTATGGCCGCATGACATGAACTATGACGCAAACTATTTCGAGCAGCTGACAAGCGAGAAGCGGACAACGACACCGCGCGGCATCCGTTGGGAACTCCTGCCGGGACGGCGAAACGAGGCACTCGACTGCCGCATATACGCGATGTACGCGGCGCATCTCCTGTTGAGCCAGCGCGGCGCGATTGCAAGCATCATGGAGCTAAATGAGCCTCCAAAGCAGGAGCCCAATACAGAACAGCCAAAGCCTGAACAGCCGAAACTCGAACCAAAACCAGAACAAAAAGCCGAGCCAAAACCTGAACAGCCTAAAAAAACAGAAAAAACATCGGGCACACTTAAAACACGTCGCTTCAAGTCGCTGTAAAACACATACCGTGACAAGTTCACGGTATTTTTGTTTAAGGATTGAGCTATGAGCGAAGACTTTACCCCGCCTAAAACGCGGCGCGAATGGCTGATGTACGAAAGAACGCGGCTTTACAAGGCGCTGACGGATGCCGTGAAAGGTTATGAGGACCTGGTGTCTGGCGCGATCACGTCCTACAGCCTGGGCACGCGCTCGATCACGCGATACACGCCAGACCTGAACGCGCTGTCGGCATTTATCACGAACACGCAAAACCGCATTGCAGAGATCGAGGCCATTCTGAACGGCCGTCCGGTGCGCAACACGTCGCGCTATGTGTTCATGGATCCTTCGATGATCGGCCGGAGGTGGTGATATGCAGTTGTCCCCATTTACCACAGGATATGCGGCTGCTGGCGGCTCCCTGTTCAGCCAGGTCATGGCCGGATTTCTGGCCAACAGCGGCACGGCGACCGAAGATATCAGCCCGTCGCGGCGCATTCTGGTGTCTCGCGCGCGCATGCTCGACATCTCGTGCCCGATGGCCACCGCTGCGGTCGATCGCATGGTTCACGGCGTGCTCGGCGACGGCCTTTCCTACTCTATCGGCAACTCGGATTTCTTTGAGCCGGACGAATATCAGGCATTGTGCGGCGGTCTCAAGAAGTCGCTCAAGCTTGCATCGCTGACGCATTCGCTCGACATCCAAGGCAGGCTGACGTTTGCACAGCTTCAGCGCATGGCGTGCCGGAACTGGCTGCTGAGCGGCGATGTTTTCTTTGTGCGCCGTCCGAATGTCGCGAACTGCGCATGGCGCGTCATCGAAAGCGACCGATGCATGACGCCGACGATGTTCAATCTGACGACTTCTGGCCTTAAAGCGAAGAATCCCGAGAACGGCAACACCATCATCGACGGCGTGGAACTCGACAGCGAAGCGCGGCCGGTCGCCTACTGGTTCCTGAACCGTTACGACGACCTCGGCATCCGTCCCGAAGACTGGCAGCGCATCGAGGCTTATGACGATCTCGGATTGCCCGTCGTTCTGCATCTGTTCCAGCCGACACGACCTGACCAATATCGCGGCGTTCCGCTCGTGGCAAACACCATCGAGACACTCTATGCCACGAAGGCATACTCGACAGCCGAGCTTCAAGCCGCCATCATCGAGGCATGTCTTGCCATCTTTATCGTGTCGAATACCGACCCGACGCGCAATCCGTTCGGCAACGCGCCTTCGCTCGACCTCGATGCGCCGCTTGTTCCCGAAACGCCAGAAGACCAGGAAAAGTTCAAGCTTCAGGCAAATCCGAACCCGAAATTCCCATGGTCGCAGAACGACTTCGAGACGATCGGGCCGGGCGAGTCCAAACGGCTTGCCGATGGCGAGGACATCCGCACGATAGATCCCAAGCGGCCGAACAGCGGTTATGCGTCATTCATCTCGGCACAGAACAAGGCGATTGCGGCGGCCATCGGCATTCCGCAACAGGTGCTAGAGGCGACATTCGAGGGCACGTCTTACGCGGCTGCACGCGGCGCCGTCATCGAGGCAAGCGCGACTTACAAGGTCGTGCGCGGCTTCTTTATCGAATCGTTCCTCAAGCCGATGTTTGAAGTGTTTGCATACGATCACCTTGTGCGCAACGGCATCGTCACCGAGTACGACACGCCCACTGCGGCAAAGATACTGAGCTGTGAAAGCGTCTGGAACGCGCCATCGGCGCTCTGTCTCGATCCCCGTGCCGAGCTCGAATCGTGGAAGCTCGCAATCGAGATGGGTCTCGTCGATGCCGACGAAGCCGCGCTTGCCGTCTATGGCCATCCGGCCAAAGCACCCAAACCAGAGGGAGTACGACATGAAGATATTCAGATTGTTTGACGACATCTCGCCGAAATGCACGAAAGAGTTTTCTGACTTTTTGAACGGCATCGAGGACGGCGATCAAATCCAAATCGACGTGATGAGTTACGGCGGCGAAGTGTTCAGCGGGCTCGCCATCGCACAGCTCATCACCGAAGCGCGCAAGCGCGGCATCCACTCCACCGCTGTCATTTACGGTCTCGCCGCAAGCGCGGCAGCCATCCTCGCACTCGCCACAGACCACGTCATCATGACCGAGCTCGGTTCGCTCATGCTGCACGGCGTGTGGTGCGAAGGCGTGGACGGCGAGGACGAAGGCATCCGGCGCGCGAACGAGGCATGCCTGGCAATCATTCGCAGGCGATGCCCTTCGTATGACATGCAGACACTGACCGAATGTGATCACTGGTATTCTGCCGAAGAGGCAAAGACGCTCGGGCTGATAGACGAAATCCGGCCTTTGGATTCTCTCGGCACTGATGGGACGCTCACCGACATGGTGCGCAGTGTTTTACTGGCTTATGCCAAAGTTGGAGGTTCGAAGATGAACATGAAGCTGAAGAACGATCTGGATGAAAAAGACATCGAGACCAAGGAAGAGGAAAAGAAGGACGAGGAGCCCGTCATCGAGGAAGTCGTTGAAGAGGCAGACCTCAAGACGCTGATTGTCGATGGTTTCACCGCCATTCTGGACAAACTCGCAAGCATCGAGGCGCAGCTCATGCCGGCACCGCTCGAGGCCGACGAGGACGAAAAGAAAAAGGACGACGACATCATGAGCGCGAAGATCCGCGCCATGTATGACCGCATCGGCAAAGTCTGCCAGCCGTGCGCCAAACCGACGTGCGACGAGACCAAGACCGCAGCGCAGGTCATGGCAGAGGAACGCGCCAAGAACGAAGCCTTCAAGAAGCTCTATCCCAACCTTTGCGGAAATGTTTCCCGTGAAAAATAAGGAGATTTATCATGGCTGATGTGATTTCTGTGTACGATTCCCACACTCATGTACCTGCGCTGGTCATCGACGAGCCGGTATCCAAGTTCCTGCAGGACCGCTATTTCCCGACGGACGAGCGCGACGACACGTTCGACACCACCGATGTCGTAATCGATTTCGCAGATGCCGATCACGGCATTTCCGCATACGTCCAGACCGGCTATATCGACACGACGCTTCCGGGCTATGCGACGAACGTTGTCACGCCTCCGCGTATGGCCATCAAGAGCCTGATCGACCCGAAGGGCAAACAGCGCCTCGAATTCGAACGCCTCTGCCGTCAGGTCGGCGAAAGCAACCCGACCAAGGCACAGGCTTACGACGCGCTGACGCGCAAGACCGCCATGCGCCTCGCGAACCGCAACGCGCGTTCGATGGAACGCCAGGTCGTGGATGTCCTTGTCAACAACGCAATTCGCGGCACCATTCCGAAAAGTCCTACCGATGACACGCCTGTCGATATCGAAATCCGCTACTATCAGCTCAAGGAAGATGCGGCACGTCCCGGCGTGATGGTCGGCAATGAACAGCGCGTCAAGCCTGCCATCCCTTGGGGATCGTCCGGCGCAACGCCTTATCGCGATGTGCAGTCGATGATCCGCACGCTCATCAAGCATGGCGGCCGCGCCAAGGAACTTCTCATCGCGCCGGAAGCGTGGATCCTGCTTCAGGAAGATCAGGATTTCCTCGCCAAGTTCACCGCATGTCCGCGCCAGTATGAAGGCGAGCTCGGACCGAACCGCGCAATGGACGAAGATGACCGCGGCGAAGCCGAGTATGTCGGATGGATCGCATTCTTCGGGCACCGCCTCGACATCATCGTCTATTCTGGCATGTACTATGACCAGGACGAGAGGGAGTGGAAAGCCTATCTGCCCAAAGACTTCGTGTGCGTGATCAGCCCGAATGTCGGCCACACGCTCTGTGCAGCTTCGACCTTCGTCAATCCCCTCGCGCTTCAGTACAACGACTACGACAACGGCTATATCACCGTCGCGGGCAAATATGCGATGTCGAAGTTTGTCGATGTCAACGCGCAGACCGTCGAAATCCGCTGCGAGTCGAACCCCTGCGCAGCACCTCGCGCACACTGGGGCTGGGTGACGATGCTCGCCGAGAACTCCAACGAGATCAGCAACGCCACCGAAGGCCCGTTCGCAGAACTCGACCTCGTCTCGGTGCTCGAATCCGCTCGCTACAACAGCAACGAACTGCCCTACGTGCTCGCCAAACAGGCGGCATCCGGTTCCAAGGTCGTGCTCAATGCCGGTCTTGTGTCCGACAGCTCCAGCACCTACTCGTTTGACCACTTCGAGGCCAATGGCGAGAAGATCACGCCGGACGGCAGCAACAAGATTGTCGTGCCTGTCGAGAACACGCAGATCGAGCTCGTGTTCAAGTCGGTCGTCACGTTCAACGCCAACACCGGCTCCGGCTCGATGGATGCTCTGAACGTCATCATGGGTGAAAGCGCGACGCTTCCTGCGTGCACGCTCACCAAGTCCACCAAGACGTTCGAAGGCTGGGCGCTCGCTGCCGATGGCGAGGTCGTCTATGAAGACGAAGATGAGATCACGCCTGAGGGCAATGTGACGCTTTACGCGATCTGGAGTGCCTAAACCATGCAGCGCCTGTCCGACATACTTGAACACGACAATGCGGCGATCTTCAACGATTACCGCGACTTCGACGAACCGCTCAAGATCGCGACCAACAGCGCGAACGCGCGCACGGTCATGGGCTCGCTGCAGTCCGATCTCGTGACGTTCAATGCGTCCACGAGCGAGACGCTCAACGCCTTCGCGATCAAGCTGTTCATGCCCGAACAGGCCGACCTGAATCTGGGCAAGAACCAGATCCTGTATGTGAACGACCGCGCGTTCAGGATTGTGGACAGCGCGCTGAACATGGGCATCCGTGAACTTTCGCTGGAGAAGAAGAAGTGACGACGATTCCGGACATCATTGGACGCATCAAGACCGCGCTCGACGCGCATTTCGCAGCCAAGGGCTTCGAGTGGAAGACGCAGGAAAGCCAGGA
Organism: Pseudomonadota bacterium; assembly: GCA_017555665.1. GTDB lineage: Bacteria > Myxococcota_A > Bradymonadia > UBA4248 > UBA4248 > UBA4248. The sequence continues at coordinate 10,898 of JAFZFY010000176.1, forward strand.
CGCGCACAGCCAGTCGAAGCCGACGGTTTACGCGCTGGTCTGCGCCGACCGCAACGCGGAGAACTGGCCGAACGTCTGCCCTTCCGTGACGATCGAACTGAGCGAGAGCGCCGTCGCCACCGAACGACTGACGCTCGGCATCATCTGTCACTGCGTCGTCGTCAATTCTGCCATCATCGAGCGCGAAAAGACCGTCAAAGTCGGCGACCACTACGAATTCCTAGACATCGACGGCTACACCGATCAGGGCGTTCGCGAGGCGCTGTTTGCCGACTGCCTGCTTCTGGCCGAGGAGACGATGCATGCGCTTCGCGCGCAAGCTGGCGTGACAGACATACGGCTCATGCCTCCGGACACGCTTGAAGATTTCCCGTACTGCCAGTGTCAGGTGACGGCGACCGTCACGGCGCTCGCTCGATTTATCGCCGACGAACTTTTGTGATGGGGGAAGTGTCCCCCTTCGCGGCTATTGGCGCGGCGTATCGAGCAAAGCGAGATAGACGCGCCGTGAGCGCGTATCGAAGCGAAGCGAGATAGCGCCAATACGCCGCTACCCCCTCTGCGGGGAGTCCCCCGCAACCCCCTTTCGTTACATGGAGAATTGCTTATGGCCACAGAGAAATATGGCGTCTATGCGCAGTTAGTCAAAAGCATCGCCAGCACGCCTGTCGCGACGGACACGACGGTTATCTTTATCGGTGCCAGTCCATCCGGCGACCTGAATCAGCCCGTGCTGGTCACGTCTTTGAGTGATTACCAGTCGAAGCTTGGCGGCGCGCCAGGCGACGGCTATAACCTGACCGAAGCGGCCATCGCGGCGTTCAGTGTCGCGGGCATCGCGCAGGTCTATATGATCCCCGTGTCGAATTCGCTGTCGTTCAACGCTGCGGATTATCTGGGCAACGCCGACCTGTTCACGGGCGTTTACGCCATCGAGAACCTGCTTCGCGACAATCCGACGACGGTCAACCTGCTTTGCGCGCCGTCTGTCACCGATTCGAGCGTCATTGCGGCATTGAACACGATTGCGAAGAAGGCAGATGGTCACTGGGTGTCGTTCATGGTCTATGACCTGCCGCTTGATGAAAGCCACACGAACGCGCGCAACGTGATTCAGCCGTCTGCGATTGTCGCGGACAAACAGCTCAATGAGGAACATGCCGATGCCGTCTGGGGCAAGGTCAGGACTGCGGGCGGTTATGATATTTCGGGCGCGGCAGTGCGCGCGTGCCTGATGGCTGCCAGCGATGCAAATTATGGCGTGCCTGCACGATGCGGCGGCAATCTGGCCGTGTCTGGCATCCAGGGCATTATCGGCTTTGAGGATGTCGCCGAACAGGAAGGCGAATGGGCCGCGCACACGGCGACCATCGCGATCGGCGAGACATCGGTCGTGGATACGCACGTTTTCAGCGAACTGGATTACTCGTCGAAGCTGGATTATTCCGTTTCCAAAACATCGCTGTCGGATGAGGACTGGACCGCGACGGTCGAGGTCGTGGAGAGTTCCGGGCATCCTGCCATCAAGGTGACGGTGACGCGCAAGAATCCCGGCGACACAAGCGCGGCGATCGGCGCGAGCATTGTGGCGCTGACATTGACCGGCGAGCGGAACTACACGTCGCGGTTTGCGGTCATGCCTGAATCGGCAGGCACGCAGCTGAGCGCGGATGGCGTGTGCTCGTGGATCAACTACGGCGGCGGCAACTGGCACACCTGGGGCGATCACACGTCCGCATTCAGTGCCGGCAGCGTTTCGGACGAACGCGCGCGCTACGACAGCAACATCCGCATTCTGACCATGCTCACGAACCGTTACCAGCTCAAATACCGGTTCGACATTGACAACCCGATGACGCTGTCGATGCGCAACAGCGTGATTCAGGAAGAGAACGACTACCTGGCATATCTGAAGAGCATCGGCGCGATTATCGGCGAGGCATCGTGCCAGTTCCGAGCAGACGACAACCCGTCGGACAACATCGCGCTCGGTCAGTTCGTGTGGAGCATCGAGGCGACGATCACACCGCCAATGAAGTACGCACAGCTCAATGTGGCGTTCAGCCAGGCCGGCTATTCGGTCTATTATGCAGCCTGATAGGAGGAAGACATGAACCGCATCCCTATTTACGGACAGATCAAAAGCTGCACCATTTACCCCGTCGAGAACGGCGTGCCGGCCGCCAGTCCTGCGGCGTTCGACTGCACGATCACGCCTCCCGTCGTGACCTTCGAGACCGGCACGGTCCAGATGATGGGCTCGCTGACGGTGCCCGACCAGAGCCGCATTGCCGACATGAGCCTTTCGATCACGGTGCCTGTATCGCCGCTGTCGGTCAAGCTGTCGGGCAAAGGGCTGAAAAGCTATGAGGCGCGCTGGGCGCAGGAAGTGACCGACCCGACCGGCGCGATCCGCGTCGTGCAGGGCGTGTGCTATATCAGCGGCTATGTGACGCAGGTTCCGGCAACGGCCATCAATCCCGGCGCCGAAGGCACCGCGGACTACAACGTCTCGGTGGTGAAATATCGCCTCGTCGTGGGCGGCAAGGAACTGCACAACATCGACCGCGCCGCAGGCGTGCTCGTCATCGATACAGTGAATTACCGCTCCGAGGTCGATGCCCTACTCTGAGGCACGAAAAAAGCCGCTCCGGATGGGGCGGCTTTTTTTGTATCTCGTGCCTCCTGGCTTGAATATGGTGACTTTGGGGGAGAAGATTGCTATATGAAGCGATGCCTTGGATGCCCGATTGGGTATGATGAGGGAATGCATCTGGGATGGATGCGATTGGATGACTGGAAATGCATCGCGAGAGGCATGGAGTGAGGGTGTTATGAGTGATTTTAATGCTTTGATTGGAAACAATTTGCGTATTGAGCGTGAACGAATCGGTAAAAGCAGTACATCACTTGCCAATGCGCTTGGTATCAAACGCCCTGTCTTGATTTCGTATGAAAACGGGGAGTTGGAATTTGGAGAAGATTTCCTGAACCAGGCAGCATCGGTTTTAGGGTGTAAAATAGGCGTTTTTTTTCAACGCCATGCCCCATTACCAAATGTGCGGTTCCGTTCCAAAAAGAGCCTCGGAAGCCGTGAAGCGGTATTGAATTGCTGTTCCGACAGACTTCAAGATTTGTTATTTTTGGAAGATTTGCTTGATAAGAAAATCGCCCCAAGGTTTCAGGAATTAAGAAATATTTGTTGCACATGCAATGTGAATGAATCTGCAAAGAAAGCAAGGCAATTCCTCAAGCTCTCCGATAATGAGCCGGTGATGGATGTTTGCGCTGTTGTTGAGAGGCTTGGGATTCGTTTCGTTCCGTTTGATTACGATGATGACAATGTTTCCGGTCTTTCTGCCAACGCTCCCGACATTGGTGCGGTGCTTTTTGTAAATAACACGCCAAAACTAAGCGTCGAACATAAGCGTTTCAGCATCATTCATGAAATGGCACACTTGTTAAGACATTCTGAGGATTATCGTTCTGATGAGCCTAGGGATGAAGACAAATTGGATTCGGAAGCGGATCAATTCGCTGGTCAATTTCTTATGCCAGATGAAGCGTTTGAGTTTGTGTGGAAAGAAACCAATGGTTTGTCGCTATGGCCAAGAGTTAGTCGCGTCAAATCCTATTTTGGTGTGAGTTGCCAAACAGTGCTGTATCGTCTGGCGAAATGCTTTGGGCAAAGCGTTTATCCCAAATTCTACAGTTCCTATACGCGATTTACTGGTGAGAAATTCGTTCGAAATGTAGAGCCTCTTCCCATGCCAAATGAAGATTTCGGCATGCAGACGTTTAACCAGCTCGTCAGAGAAGCTATTGAAAGAGAGGAAATCACAGTCAGCAGAGGTGCAGAGATACTGGGATGCAGTATTTCAAATATGCAGACGCTTATGGATGAATGGGTCTGAACGATATGTGTGATGCCGTATTGCTTGATGCCAATGTTCTGATAGACTATCAATCCGATATGCGTTTCGTGCTGGAAGCGTTGATTGCTTGTGGCTGGCATTTCTCGGTTGTTGCTGATGTGTTGAACGAAGTCCTGACAGGGAATTATGAAGACTTTCCGTTGGAAATCATCCATCCGACGCCAATGCAGCGGTTACAATGCAATGAGAGGCCACGATGCCTATCAGAGCAGGATATGTTGTGTTTCTTATGCGCACAGGAATATGGTCTTGCATGTGCAACA
>JAFZFY010000177.1 GCA_017555665.1 Pseudomonadota bacterium
GCATTGCATCCTCCTTCAAGGCAAACCCATCAGATTTTCGCAATGAAGCAAGGCTACGTCAATTGAAATGATCCACATTACCTTAGAAAAAAGTGGCGTTTTGTCCCAAAACGCCACTTATTTCACAGTCTCCGTGACACATCTCTTTATGCAAATATAATTATATAAACAAATTCACATTCGAGCCTTCAGCTGCGCCGAGATAATAGCCGACGCCGCCGATTTTCACGCCTTCGATGAGCTCTTCTTTGCGAATGCCCATCACATCCATTGACATCTGGCAAGCGACAAGCTCGATGCCGTTCTTAATCGCGCTCTGAATGAGCGTCTCGAGTGAATCTATATTTTTATCTTTCATCACGCGACGAATCATTTCCGAGCCCATGCCCATCATATTCATTTTTGAGAGGCCAAGCTTGCCGCTGCCGCGCGGCATCATCATGCCAAACATCTTTTCGACGATATTCTTTTTGACATCGACCTGCTCCGGACGGCGCAGGATATTGAGCCCCCAGAACGTGAAGAACATCGTGACCTTTTTGCCCATCGAAGCCGCGCCGTTCGCGATAATAAATGAAGCAAGCGCCTTGTCGAGATCGCCGCTGAACACGATGATTGTCTTGCCATCCCTATGATTTGCATTATCAGTGGCACATGCCGGAACATCCGTCGCGCCGCCCTTGCGGATCCATGCGCGGACCGCACCGCCTTGATTCTCGCGCTTCACCAACGTGTTGCCCGTGCAATCGCACCACGATGCGCAATCATGATAAAACCCGACGTCTGACGCTTCTGCAAGCACGACTTCACCATCTTGCATCTCATCGATATGCGCTTTGAGGCGCATCAACGGCCCTGGGCAGCTCAAACCATTCAAATCGAGCTTGCTATCAAATTTAATTTCATTCTCAGAATTCATATCATTCTCCTTATCGGACGCTGCCGGATCCTTATTTTCAGACTTGTGCGCGTACTTTGCAATGGCCTGCGAAGCTGCGCGGATATCAAACTTTTGGGCCGACGCCATTTTATAACCGCCCGAAAGATTGCGAACTTTATAACCTTTCTGTTTGAGAATGCGTTCCGCATAATAGCCGCGAAGGCCGACCTGGCAGTAAACGATGATATCACTCGCTTTATCCAGCTCGCTCAAACGCGCGCGCAAGCTGTCGAGCGGTATATTGATCGCGCCATCGAGATGCCCATTCTGATATTCCATTTCTGTGCGGACATCAATCAGACGCGCGCCATTTTCAAGTGCCGCCGCAAGCTCTTTATATTTAATATTTTCAGTAAGTCCGTCCAGAACGTCCTCAGCCATATATCCGGCCATATTGACGGGATCTTTTGCAGACGAGAAAGGCGGCGCATAGCAGAGCTCAAGCGAAATCAAATCGCGCACATCCGCGCCCTGGCGAATCATCACAGCGAGTACGTCAATGCGCTTGTCCACGCCAGCCTGCCCGACGCACTGCGCGCCCAACAGCCGCCCATCCGTGCCAAACAAGACTTTAAGCGTCATCTGCTTTGCGCCAGGATAATAATTCGCATGCGAGAACGGATGCGCAATCACGCTGTGATACGCAACGCCTTCTTTCTGAAGCGTCCGCTCGTTGCGCCCAGTCGAAGCCGCCGTCAGCGAAAAGACTTTCAAAATCGAAGTGCCCTGCAGGCCGCGCACGGTCCGGTTCAGACCACAAATATTGTCCGCCGCAAGACGCCCCTGATGATTGGCAGGTCCAGCAAGCGCAAGCGTCATCGGCACGCGGTCGCCAACGCGGAACAGCGCAATCGCATCGCCTGCCGCATAAATACCCTCCGCGCTCGTCTCAAGGCGTTCGTTCACTTTGATAAAACCGCGCTCATCCAGATCGATTCCGCTGTCTTTCAAAAATGCCGTATCCGGGCGCACACCAATGGCAAGCACCACAAAATCGCTCATCAGTTCCGTGCCATCCGCAAGCTTCGTCAGCACCGTCCTGCCCACCGTTCCGAACGATTGCACACCGTTGCCGAGCACCAGGCGCACGCCATTTTCAACGAGCTCGCGCTGCATAAATGAAACAATGTCCTCATCAAACGGCATCAAAATCTGGTTCGCGGCTTCGACGAGCGTCACATCAAGCCCGCGTTCTTTAAGGTTTTCGGCAACTTCCACACCGATAAAGCCGCCACCAATCACGACAGCCGAGCCGCCGCCACTCACCGAGCGATCCGCGAATTTTTTAAGCAAATCCGCATCATTCACGCTCCGAAGGCTGAAAATCAATGGGCTGTCAATGCCCGGAATGGGGGGACGCACAGGCTTCGCACCCGGCGCAAGTAAAAGCGCGTCAAACGACTCCTCATATTCCGCATTCGCATCGCGGATCTTCACTTTTTTCGCCGCAGAATCAACCGCAATCACTTCCGATTCAACTCTGACATCGATATTGAAACGGGCGCGGATGCCATCCGGCGTCTGCACGAGCAACCGTTGCCTGTCGCTGATCGTCTCGCCGACATAATATGGCAGACCGCAGTTTGCAAATGATACATATTTGCCGCGCTCAATCATAATAATTTCGGCATCTTCATCCAGCCTTCTGAGACGCGCAGCCGCAGTTGCGCCGCCTGCCACACCGCCGACGATGATATACTTTTTAGCCATAGATTTCCTCCTGATCTCGATTTTAGCAAGCGACGTGTCACGACACGTCGCTACTATTATATTTGCCGATAAGCAAGCGACGTGTCACGACACGTCGCTACTGGTATGTTTCTATTATATATGCCGATAAGCAAGCGACGTGTCACGACACGTCGCTACTGGTATATTTGCAGAATATAACCGATATTATTTCACATGTATAGAAACAATATTGCTTTTATCGAACTGATCCGCAGTCGCCAGCATGCCTGCGCCATCACACAGAACCGTATTGCCGCCAGCAACGCTATATTTATAGAAAACTACATAATAGCCCTCTGGAAGTTTCAGATCGCTCGCAATCATATACTCATCGTTATTTTCCGCGTTTTCACGGTTAAATCCTTCGTTATATTTTGCATCCACCCAAGTAATATCTTCAAGTTTTGCATTTTCATCGGGAAAGACATAACCAAATTGAGCGGTAATGCCCGCATGCGAGCCGTTCGCGCCCGTAATGCCGGGCGCATAGACCTGCGAATAGACCTGGATCGGATTATTCTTATCAAACGAATTCTGTTCTTCCACATATGTTTTGGTCGGCCACGTGACCTGGCACCACTCGATATTGCCGCCAGCCTGCGGCTGTCCGGGATCCTGCGTCTGCCCGCCGCTCACATTGACGAGCTTCACATTGGCAATGACCACAGATGTCGCAATCCCAGCGCCGTCGCAATATGTCCACGTGCTACCGCCGTCCGAACTGAAACGATAGAACACGGCAAACAGCCCAGAAGCGCTCGCGGAGACATTCGTCGACATGTATTCGTCATATTCTGCCACCTGATCGCCGCCATATTGGTCATTATACTGCGCATCCGTCCAGACCACGTCTTGCAAAGTCTTGCTCGGATCACCGACGACATATCCCATCTGGCCTTTCAGCCCCGTATGCGTACCGCCCTGACCGGTCACCCCGGCGACCTTCACCGTCGAGTACGCCTCGAAATTCTCACCGGCATTGAGCGAGTCCTTTACATAGTGCACCTTGCAATCCACGATTGCCCCGACGCTCTGCTGCGTGCCGGGTTCCTGCGTGCCGGGTTCCTGTGTGCCGGGTTCCTGTGTGCCGGGTTCCTGTGTGCCGGGCTGTTGCGTGCCGGGCTGTTGCGTGCCGGGTGTCTGATTTTCATTTCCCTGTTCCCCTTCAGAACACGAAACCATAAACGCACAAGCCGCGACCACACTGACGAGCCCAAATATTCTTCGCATATATCCTCCAGTTTTTCACAAAAAGTCGGTAGCTGCCCGATCAGACAGTATCCCGAAAAACTATGCTTCTTATCATACCATATCCGTCCCTGTTGCGTATTCAAATATCGAGACCTTATCCTGCATTAGATTCAACCTATGCGCTACGACAGTAGCTATGGCCATAGGCAGCCTCCTTCATGGGGCAGATTTGGGGTAATTCTGTTGCCCGTGGTTACGCGCTTCCCTTGGGCTGTACGGTCGCTCCTTCAGGGTGATGGATATGCAATCAGCGAAGCTGATTGCATATCCACGCGCGTAGAACATCGCCTTAGATTCACGCGCAACGCGCGTGATATCCAACACCGCCTGCTGGATCAAGGCGCGTGCAGGCAGGGGCAAGTCTAGAATCCATGCGGTCATGCACATAAAAAAAGCCGGGCGTATCGGC
>JAFZFY010000178.1 GCA_017555665.1 Pseudomonadota bacterium
CCGTAGAGCCGTGTCGTGACACGGCTCTGTCGTGACACTGTCCAGGATGGGGTTAGAACGCCGTCGTCTTGTGCATGTGGATGGCAGTGGCCGTTGCTGCGTCGTTGGTGCGTTGTCCTGTTCCTGCTGCGCCTAATGTTCCGGCTATGGATTTTTTGTTAGCAGAGGCATTGGCGCCGCTGAGTGTGAGGTTCAGCGCATCGTTCCACTTGGCATCGCTGCCGGGGGAGCCGTATGCGCCGTTATTCATGGCTTCGACGCTGGCATAGTTGGCCGGCTTGGAGAGTAGGTTGTCATCGACGTTGAATCCGCAGTTGGTGAATTGCGTTTTATCGAGCGCGTTGAATGTGACATTTCTGTTGCAAAGGAAGAAGATGCCGTAGGCTTGACCAGCAAGGCCTGCGGAACCCCCGCCGCCGCCGCCGCCCGAACCGCCCGCGCCGCCAGCCGTGGCTTTGAAGCAATGGGTGTCGATATCGAAGGCACCTTCTTTGGCGTATCCTGTGCACTCGCCGCCCCTGCCGCCTTCGATGCCTGATTGACCAGGCTGGCCGTTGCCGCCTGTACCTGCTGTGATGATAAAGGGTGTGCCGGTACTACTAATAGATATGGCGCTTGAACCGGATTTGGGAGGCGTGAGGATGAGTCCGATGGCAGAGCCGCCTGTGCCGCCCGCTTTGCCACCTGCGCCGCCGCAGCCGCCTGCGCCGCCGTTGCCTGCCCAGCCCCAGGAATCGAAGTTTGAAGTCTGGTGGTCATAACAGTGGTAGATGCCGCCGCCGCCACCACCGCCGCCGGATGTGCCTGCTTTGCCGTAGGCGCTTGCGATGCTGTCTTTGATGCCGTCGGAGTAGGTCGCCAGATAGAGCTCGCCGGATGCGGAAATTTCGGGCTGTATCTTCAGCTTTTGGGTCGTGCCGCCTGCGCCGCCTGCGCCGTTCGCGCCCGGCTGTCCTGTCGGTTTGCTCGCGTCGACACTGCTGTTGCTGTTGCATCCGCTGCCGCGATTGGCGCTTGTGATATCGGCACCTGCACCTGCACCTGGGCCGTAGCCGGATTTGCCTCTGGGATTTGTCTGGATATTCTTGCAGGCACCCTGGCAGCAGTTGACCGAGCCGCATCCACCTGTCGGCGAACTGCCGTCCGGGCATTTATTGACCCATGTGGAATAATAGTCTGAATAATTTCGCCAGATGTTATCGATATAGAAGACGCTCATGCACGCATTCGACTGATAATTCTTGGAATAATTTGTGTAATTGGCGCTGGTGTCCTCGTCGTAGTTTTTATGTCTGCCGTTCACGCCATTGCGCTGTGATGCATTCCAGATCTCGTTGGATGCATGCTGGGTCATCGATTCGTCATTGCCGTCGGGTGCGGTGATTTCGAACGTGGTGTTTTTCAGGGTCAGCTCACTGCAGCCGTATTTGCCGCATGTCATGCCGATCAGCGTCGTGCCTGTGGGCTTGATCGTCTGGTTGCTGGCTGCTTGAAGCATAAACTCAAACTGCTGCAGTTTTAGGGACATCGGATAGGTGCCGTTTGGGGTGATCAGCGTGTAGAGGTTGGCAGTGAGCTTGTTATTGCTTTCTGCCAGTTCGCGATGGTATTTCGAGTTGGACGGGCTGAACGTGGCATAGATGAAATCAAAGCCGCCATAGATGCGGATGACTTCTTTGGGGGGATAGACTTCGGAGGTGTTCCCTTCCTTGAAGAGGTAATCGTTGGCTGAATAGGATTCGCTATTCTTGAGGGCTTGTTTATAGAGTTCGACGTGTTCCAGGTGCGTTTTGGCACTCTTTAGCGTGATGTTGTTATATCTGCTGGTTGTATTGACCGTTGGGATGGCGATGGTTTCCTTGCCCCATTTGTTATTCTGACTCGTGGTGGTCTTGACCGAGCTGCTGACGATGATGTCGTGATAGAGCGTTTTGCCGTCCTGCGAGGCTTCGGCTTGCTTGAAAGCCTTTGTCAAGGTCGCGAGCGGTGAGTTCATGCGGCCTGTGTGCGAATCGTTGCCTTCGCTTGTGCCGGTGCCGTATGCGTCGATAAAGACGGCGTGGTCGTTGTCCCAGTCATAGCCGTCGCAGTCTGAGTCCACGCCGTCGCCGTAGAAGTCAACAGGGCGTGCGGTGTAGAGGGGCACGCATGTTTCTTTGCCGGCAGAGCAGACTTTGACCCCCAGCTTACAGATACCTTTGGCATTGGTGATCGTGCAGTCCGTGGGGACGTAGCCTTCATCGACTGTTCCGTCGCAGTTGTCGTCGATGTTGTTGCACGAGACATCGTCGCCGGTTGTTTTGGTGGTGCAGAGCATGGTGTAAGAGGTTCCGAGACTGGACTGGTTGGCACGGCATTCGACTTTGCCGCCAGTGGAGCAGACGCTTCCCGTATCGTTGTGATAGACCGTGCATGTGGCGCCAAGGCCGAGTTTCTTTGCATCCGAGCTTTGTGCGGCGACATATTGGGTGCCGCTCAGCTTGATATAGACACCGCTGCCGTCAGCCGTATCGCTCCTGCAGTCGTTGTCTATGCCGTCGCATAATTCTGTGTTGCCTGGGAAGCGCTGTTTGTTGTTATCATCACAGTCATCGATGGTCGATGAATAGGTGGTTTGGGAATTGAGCGTGGCCTTGTCCCAATAGGGCGTTGTGTTCGCGTCTGTGTCTGGCAGGGCATAGCAGACATTTGTTTTGCTTTTGCAGCAGTAGTGCGAGGCGCCGTCATCCATGACACCGTGACCGTCTTTGTCCGCGTCTGTGGTGTACTTGATGGCATTGGCAGTCACCTGGACGGAGCCGTTTTCCTTGATATCGAGGAGCTGGACTTCGCATCCGTTCGACGGGTCGCCGTCGCAGTCGGCATAGCCGGGATCGCATGTTACCTGGCATGCATAGACATAGGTCTGCGCGATCGATTCTGGCGATGCGTCGTCCAGGGAGCGATTGTTGTTGTCGAGGATGCAGACGTGGTTGATGGATTTGGCATTTTCTGGGGTCTTGCATGTCGAACCGCAGGTGCTGCAGTTGTCAGGCGATCCGATGAGTTCGAGGTAATCGATTTTCCCGTTGCAGTTGTCATCCGTATAGTTTGTGGTGCAGGAATCTGGCGAGAGTTGTTTGTTGTAATAGATGTCGCTTCGGAAGTCGTCGCAGTCGAAGCCTGTTTTGGGGCATGCGCCGTGTCCCATGCCGTCGCCGTCGAGATCGAGGCATGCGGAACATGTGTTTGTATTGGGTACGCAGAAGCTCTGCTCCATGCCGTTGACTGTTTGGCAGCTGAATGCGAACGGGCATTGCTCAGAGGTGTTGCATTTCGGCAGACACATGCCCTGGATGCACGATTCGTTGCCGCCGCATTCGTCACTGTTCGTGCAGGTCTGGCAAAATGATTCCGCATACGTCTCGCCCGTGATGTCGTTGGGGCGGCAGATCGAGGCGTATGGTGCGGTTTCGAGATCGCTTGTTTTGAGATGCTTGTGGAACGGCAGGGATCTGTCGAACCCCTCTTGATCTTTTGGCGGGTAAGGAGAATCGCCGGTGAGTACGACTTGGCAGGTGAATTTCTGTTTGTCTGTGGAGATGGTATCGCAGATTGCCGGGTTTCTCGTACAGTCTGCTGCGCAGACGCCGGTATTTGGCGCGATGCGCGGGTCGATCGCGGAAAGCGCGATGGATTCGATATTGCTGAGTCCTTGGGTGCCGATGCTTGTCATGCGCGACGTGGAGAGTTCGAATACGCACATGCCGCGTGCGCAGTCCGAATTGGACGTGCATGGCTGCCAGAGCAGGCTGTTTTCTGTGGCATTTTCCTCAGTACACTGGCCGTCTTCGCAGAATGTTCCTATCGGGCAGGATGCCAAGGTGTTGTTTTCGTCGCAGTAATAACGCTTGTCTTCGCTGCATGCGCCCGGTTCGCAAGCTGTTTCTATGAGCGTGCATGTCCCTTCCTGGCAGGTTTCCAGCGCGCCGCAGCTCACCCATGTGCCGTTCTGGCAGTATTTCGTGCCGTCTTCGCTGCACGGCTCGGTGCATTCCGGTGCAAGACCTTTCAGGCAGTAGCCAAGATGGCAGCCGTAGCCGGCCTCGCAGGTGTCCCAGTGCCCTGTCTCGTCGCAATAGGTCACTTTGTCTTTGCAGTATTTGCCTTCGCATGCCGTCGGGTCATACGGCACGCAGGTGCCTGCTTCGCAGCGTTCGTCTTCGCCGCATTCCGGCACACAGGCATCGCGTGAGACGCATGTGCTGCGCACGCACTTTTCGGTGTCAGCGCACTCGGGGATGCAGGCATCCTTGTCGTAGCATTCGCCTTCCACGCATTTTTCGGTGTCGCCGCATTCGGGCACACAGGCGTGGATATCGTAACAAGTGCCTTCGATGCATTTTTCAGTGTCGGCACATGCCGGCGTGCAGGCATCCATGTCGTAACAAGTGCCTTCGATGCATTTCTGGCCGTCATCGCATTCGGGGACGCAGGCATCATTGGCGTAGCATTCGCCCGCGATGCATTTCTGGTCGTCGCCGCATGAGGGCAGGCATTCGTTCTTGTCGTGGCATGTGCCCTCATACAATTTCTGGTCGTCGCCGCATGTGACGCTCGCGCTGGGCGCGGTATCGTCGGAGCATGCGCTCATCGTTGCGAGCAACGCCAGCATAATCAGTCGTTTGTTCATCTGATTTCCTGTCGTGTATCGTTTTCGTAATCTCGGCTATGCGCCGAGAGGATGATGTTGAGCGGCATCGCGCCCATGTCTGCCGTTGATTGCGGCACGGGCTTTTGGGGGATGCCAGAGGGGGAGCATCGTATTTGGGCGGCGTTTTGGGGCCGCTCGCTATGCCGGCGCTGCCGGCATACGCTCGCGTTCGCGGCTATCTCGCCTGAGGCTCGATACGCCGCTCAAATAGATGCGCGGGGGAGCCTTCCCCCGCCCCAAACAAAAGAGATCAAAGGGAGATACAGGCCGAATTGTTCGGGAATAGATCCTGATAGGTGTAGTTGATCTTGAGCTTGATATCCTCAAGGTTGTCCCAGTTGATCTTGGCGTTTTCGCTGATCTGCGTGTCGATGAGCACCGTGTACGAGGTCGCGAACGGTTTGCCGTCGAGCGTGATGTTGGATTCGCCGTATTCGTTGATCTTCGCGGTTGGCGAGATCTTGGTGGGTTCCACGATGAAGGTGGAGTATTTGCCGTAAGAGGTTTTGGTTCCGATCGTGGAGACGAGCGTTTCGATGTTGGGCTGGCAGGACGCGAGCTGTGTCTGGCCGTCATAGAAGACCGTGATGGTCGGCGTGACGTTGCTGCCTGCGCCTTCTTTGATCAGGTCTTGGCCGACGAGCTGGACGGCGATGCTTTCGATTTTGGCGTTGCATGTCGTCGCGAGGTTCATGCTCTTGTCGATGGTGACGGCGAATGTGCCGGAACGCAGGTCGATCTTTTTGTTGAGCAGGTCGCGGACAGTCGTATCGACGGTGTATCGCGTGAGCGAATTGATGGGGATGTTGCCCTTTGCGATGACGGTCTGGAAGCGTTCGCTCATCGTGATGTTGCCGAGATCCTGGGTGATGCCCATCATTTCGCGCGCGGAGACTTCGACGCTTGCGGTGTTCGGCTTGCCGCCGCCGCATTTGCTGACGACTGTGTCGATCTGGTCGATGATGGCATCGAGATCGTTGGTGCTGCGCGCGAGATAGGTAGCGCGGCGCAGGTCTACGAACGGACGGACCGAGAGGTATTCGACGGCTGCCAGATAGTCATAGATGCGCTCTTTGGCGAGTTCGATCTTGGACTCGACGATCTCGAGGTCGCTTGCGAACGCGAAGATCGTGGCAGGTGTCGAATAGAGGTTGTTGATCTTCTGGAGGCGCTGGCTTGCCGCGTCATACTGTGATTTCAGCATCATGGCGCGTTGGATGACGGCATAGTAATGCTTCTTGGCGGCATACATGGCGATCTCGGCCTTGATGATCTGCTCGCGCTTGGTGAGAAGATCCTGCGACATGATCAGGTATTCATCGCGTTTGAAATCGAGTGCCTGGAGATCCTGTTCGTAGGCGTTCTGGATCTCGAAAAGCTCGCGCATGGTATCGTTGATTTCATCGAGCGTGTCGATGGCGTTCTGTTCAGAGAGGATCCACTGGTCAAGACCGGCAGCGACCCATCCATCGACAACTTTGCAGTTCTTGTCTGTGGGGCATGAGTCTTCCGAAGAAATCTCTGGGAGGTTTTCGGTTGCTTCTGAACAGTCACAGACTTTAGCGGCGTGGCATTGAATTGCAGAGGACTCGCTTTTTATCGCCTCCTTGCATGCAGCTTCGTTCTTATAACTTTGGTAATAGGCGAGTGCTTTTTGGAATTCGATTTCCAGTTCAGCGATTTTGAGATCATTTTGGAGTGAGGCTATTTCTGTATTGTAAGCGTAGTTGATATCGCGGACGGCCTGGTTGACTTCGGAGGCAGTCTGGGCAATGTTGAGGCCGAGAGAGGCACCCTCGAGTGCGCCGGCAATCAGATTGCCAGCAGTAACGGTTGCGCCTTTGATTCCACCAACTGTACTGACGAAGCCTGTTGCTTTTCCGATTTCAGTCGGCTCTTCAAAGAAAGTGGCAGCAGATTCCGTCGCGCGATCTATAAGGCTTGCCGCGTAATCCGTAGACATGGCTGCTTTGGCAAGCTTTTCAGCGTACTCCAGATCGGCAATCTGATCATCTTTGTATGTGGCTGACAGCTTTTTCCATTCATCTACATACGTGCTTTGCTGATTATAGGCTTGTTGCAGGCTGTTAATATCCTGGCTGAGCTTTTCGCGTTCAGCAGCCGTGATATTGTCATAATGCGCGTTGATGACATCGATATTCTCTTGGACTTTTGAGAGCAGTTCTATTCGATTGTTGTTCCAGTTTTCGATATTGCTCGCGTAAGTGTCGCAAGTGGATTTGGCGATGGCGACCTTGTTGCTGAGCGCGAGAAAATCCGCTTTTGCGATATCGAGATCTTTGACTGCGGCGCGATAGGCGAGGATGGCTTCGGCGGCTTCGCCTGTGCTTGTGAGGGAGTAGTAGTCTGTCAGCTGTGTTTCTTTGAGCAGATCCTCTGCGTTAAGCTCGTAGTTCTTTTCCGCGTAGTATTTATTTTTAGCGGTGATATCGATCGTGCTCTCGTTGAGGATGGTGTCGAGAGCGCCCTTGCGCTCGGAGTCTGTCGGTATATCAAAGCCGCAGTAACCCGGTTCTGTGCGCGGCGTGCAGTTGTTTTCTTTTGCCGTGTCGCAGCCTTTGGGGAGACCGCAGATGTTGACGAGCTCCGTGAGGAGCGTATCGACCGTGTTCGAGAGCGTGGCATTGATCTGGGCTTTGTCGATCGTCTTCTGGTCGTAATCGTCAAAGACTCTGTCGCGCTTGGCTTGGGCTGCGGCGACGGTATCTTTTGCGAGCTTTTGTCTGTCGCTCAGCACTTGGGCGTTGCCAGAGAGCGGGTCAACAGAGGTGCTTGTGACGACTTCTGCATCGCGCATGAACACGAGGTCATCGAATGACTGGCCGAGTGATTTCAGTCTCAAGACATTCTCGCTGAGGCTTTTGCCATAAGAGGCATTGAGCGAGCCGTTGTCCGTCGCCTTGTTGAGCGCGGTTTCGACGAGTCCGGCATAATAGAGGTCGAAGAGATGCGGGCGCATCTGTTCGGCCTTTTCGATGCGTTGCGTGGTGCCCTGATAGAGCGTGTCATAGCGGCGCAATCCCAGCGAAAGGGCATCGCTGACGCCTTCCCAGCCTTCGGCGAATTCCGCGAGGATGAGGTCACGGCTAGAAACAATCTGGCTGTTTGCATCCACGCGCGTAAGGACTTCGAGCGAAGTCTGGTTGAACTGGCGTTTCAGGACGTTCAGGTGTGCGGCGAAAACCTTTGTTTCCCACTCGGCGAGCCTGTCTGTGTTGAGCTTTTCGAGGGTCGCGGAGAGGAACGACGGGGCTGTTGCGTTTTCGAGCCACTTTCTGCGCACGTCTGTATCGTTCTGCCAGGCGCTGTATTGACGGCCGAGATAAGATTCGCGCAAAAGCTGATGCCAGTTCTGCAGGATGTGGAGCTTGGTGTCTTCTGTGGAGACGAGATAGGCGCGACCGAGCAGATCGACGGCGCATGCGATTTCTGGGCGGTCTTTGCAGATGCCGTCCTCAAGCGCGCAGCTGTCCATGAAATCCTGAAGCGTGGCAAAGCCTTGAACTGGCTTGAGGTCGGAGGCTTCCTTTGTGATGAGCTTTTCGATGATCAGCGAGACGCGGTCTTCTGCCGCGATGAGCGCGTCAGCGGCTTTGATCAGGCATGTGGTGGCTTCGGGCTTGCCGGCTTTGAAGTCGTCAAGCGTGATCGTCTTGCATGCCGAGAGGTCGCAGGGCTCTGCGGTCGGGCATGTGAAGAGGGCTGCGAGGCTTTCTGCTGTGCAGACATAGGCGTTTGTCTGATTGATTTCGCGCAGTTTTTCGGTCTGCTTTTCGTGTTCTTTGACCGTGTAAGCTTTATCGCCAGGCGTGAAGCTGCTTTTGCGCGTGACGATGAATGTGCCATTCATGGTGGCTTTGGCCCACTGCATGGTGCCGTTGGCGCCTGTTTCGCGGTAGATGCCTGCCAGGATGTCGCGCATGCTGCCGTCGAACATCATCGCGTCGCTGTCGTAGCCGTTGATCTCGATGCGAATCGAACGGTTCACTTTATGGCTCGCGTCCAGAAGCCGGCTACTGGGGAACGTGAAGTCATTTGTGGAATACTCCGCTGCGAAGCATTTGTCGGCATCCATGCAGTTTGATGTCTCTTTGGACATGACGACTTTTGACCATGTCGTCTCTGTATGATCCGTGACGCTTTCGGGCGAGAGAAGGTCATTTCCCGAGGAGGGCATATAGAGCGTGATCGATTGAATTTCGTCAAAATGGGTGACGAATTCCGGCTGTGTTTCGATGATGAAACGCACGGGGACGCCCACGCCGGCAAACTGGTCGGCGGAGACCATGCCTTCATAGCGAGCGGTCGTTTTCTTCTGCGGCGCGAGCGCGACTTCGAATGAGCCGACAGACGTATCGATGATGAGACGCTCGACGGCACCCTGATCGCCAAGGCTTGACGCTTTGACGGGAAGCGTCAGCGTGTATGTGCTCCTGCCTGTCTTTTCGTCCACTTCGGGGGATGATGTCAAAAGATTGGTGGTATCATCCGTCATGGGATTTTGGACGATGTAGTTGATCGGGCCGTAGTCTTTAGCGGTCACGAGCTTTGTCGTGATGTGTTCGGCGCCAAGCGGCACATATATTTTTTCGGCCGGAGCAAGCGTGACTTCTGCGGCTGGGATCTGCTCGACGATATTGGATTTCTGGGCTTCGAGGATATCGTTCTTGTTCTGATCGAGGATTTCTGAGCGCAGGGATTTGCGGGCATCGGCGATGCATCTGCCGTTGGGGCTGCAAGTGCCGGATTCGCAAGGAAGTTCTTCGCTGCACTGTTTGGTGCATGTGCCGTGGAAGCAGAACATGCCGGTGGTGCAGTCGCTGTCGAGCGCGCAGCCGGTCGTCGAAGTCATATCGAATGTTCGCTGAACGGAAGCACCCGGTTTGTGTGTGAGGATGGGGATGAAATCTGTATCTGGCGTGCCGGGATCGGGCGTGCCAGGATCGGGCGTGTCTGGGCTATCGGGCGGGGTTTGATCGGGCGTTTGATCGACAGCATCCGAGCCACAACCGGCATGGAGCACGGCACTTAGCGCGAGAAGAAAGAGAAGATTTCGTTTTGTCATTGCGTCTCCTGTATAATA
>JAFZFY010000179.1 GCA_017555665.1 Pseudomonadota bacterium
AGCCGGGGGGAGCGTAGCGAACCCCCGGAGGTATTGAATAGTGGTGCGTCAAATAGGATTAGACGCACCCACGGAAGATAATGAATAGTGTGTAAGAGCGAAAACGGGCGGCTTGCGCCGCCCTATTTATCTAGCCTTGAGAAAAACCGCCATATTTGGGACGGTTTGTGTGTTCGGCTCGTTGATCATGAGATGCCGAATAATCCGTATCGTAACCGAGTTCTTGTTTTCTCTTTTGGAGGGCGATCTCGAAGGGATCAGTTGGGGCGTTATTGCGGCTGACAGGCTGTGCCGGGGTATAGTTATTGAAGTTTACGCCACGCGACTGTTGGCCGTTGAGTTCTCTGTCGAAAGCATCGAGATCGGCGCGGTCGTTTTGCTCGTCGAGGACATTTTGTTCATCCTGGTTAGAGGAGTAGACCACACGGCCGAGATCCTGATGGGCGAGGTTTCGGATATTGCGTTCGTGTGCCGCGTCTTTGAGGCGGATATCCATGCTTTCGAAGACGTAGCCACGGTCGTGCATCGTATCGATATCGCCGCCGAGTTCGTCACAGAGATCGTTCATGACTTCTTTGATCTCTTCATCGGAAGCGGGTTTGAGGCCTGCCGTGCTCAGGCATCTGTTTGCCGTATTCGACATGTTTGCAAGCTGCAGTGCGGTGCCGTTGGAAGATTTGGAGGCATCCGAAAGGGCGAGCAGGGAGGCTTTTCGGATAGAGCGCTTGCGTCGCGCGCGATTCTCTTTGATGTTTCCGGGGAGCCGGAAGAGGGGGACCGCAAAGATGAGGATGCTGAAGATCATGGGGAAGAAGCCGAGCCAGAAGAGCGGCCCCTTGTATTGCTCGACATGCTGCGCATAGAGCATGGCGGCATAGGCATCGGTCGGGTCTGGTTTTTCAAAGAGGAGATTGAAGCCGCCGATGGCGATGAGGGAAGACATGATGAGGTTGAAGCTGTTGAACCCGATGACGAAAGCATTTCCGCCGGCAGTGTTTGCCGTGAGCGGCCGTGGCTGTTCGAGTGTCGCCCAGGCCGGAGAGGGCATCGAGACGCGGTTGCCGGATTGCGTCGATTTGAGCATGTCTTCAAAGACATAGACAAGCGTGCCGTTGTTGGTGATCTCGGCTGTGCCGTTGAATTCGGCGGTGTATCTCGCCAGGTCGCTTTCGCATTTTTCCCGTGACTGACCGGTTGCAAGGATCCAGTCTTCCACCGTGAGGATGCCTTTTTTAGCGCGAATGAGCTGTGCGCATTTCGTGCGTGCTTCGAGCGGATCGACTTCTACGTCTTCGGGACCGAATACGAAGTTATAGACTTTTGTATAGATTGGTTCGCGTTTTTCGCCTGAGTCTGAATATCTGCTTCCGCCGGTTCCCCAGAAATAATAAATCATGATGCCGGGGTTGAAACTTGACCGGCTGTTGCTGTTCTTGTTTCCAAATATCAATGCAAGCAGGATCACGAGATAGATAATGAAATATATGACAAGAACGGCAAATATGATTATTTTAAATAGTTTTTTAAAGAATCTATAAATTGCTTTTTTATTGCGTTCCCACCAGGATCGTTCGTCACGGCGAATACAGCCGGATTTGAAGACGTAAATGATCTCGCCAGTTTCGCTGACACGCATGACACCTTCGTGGGTGCCGATGAGTTTGCTGAGTCCGGCTTTTGCATCGTCGCTGTTGAGACCTGTTTCGGACATGATATCGCCGACGGTGACAGTGCAACCGCGTCTGAGGACAGCTTGCCGTATACGCTCAATCTGCTCTGAATCTTTGAGGGTGATTTGATCTGTCATAAGAAATCCTTGAATTTACCAGGTAACGGTGACATCCGCGACACGCGAATGAGCCGGATTTTTAAGAGCGAGTTTACCAGATTCTGGAGATAGTGAATAGTGAACAGTGAATGGTGAATGGTGAATCGTGGTTGCGTCAAATCGGATCAGGCGCGCCCCGACGGGGCGCAATCGGTGTCGTGGGGGCCAGGGATGTGTGAACGGCGCATGGTTATCGGGCAAAATATTGAAGCCCATCGGGCTTCTCGTTTTGTAGCCCCGGTTGCGGAGCTACCGGGGCTGTGTTGTGGAAGCGGCGTATTTGCGCAGCAAATAGCCGCGACCGCGCGCCGTATGCGGTTGAAAACCGCATAGGCGCGGGTAAGAAATAAACAGTTTATTTCATTGACAGTTTTCAGAAAGCGGGGGATAGGTTAGGGAAATGTGCCTGCGTGTGCGGGTGATTTGAAAATGGAGGAAATATGGATCGTATAAACGATGTTTGGGTCGTCGTGAGGGACATTCATCGGGATGAGAAGGCGCTGCGTTTTGGGGACTATGCGCTGGATGTTCGTGTGAGCGGCATGTTTGCTCGGGTGTCGACGGCGTTCAGTGTATATAACGATAACGGACGGGTCTTTGAGGGTGCGCTTGAGTTTCCGTTGCCGGATGGGGGCGTGGTCTGCGGTTATGCGATCGATATTAGCGGTGTGATGACGGATGCGCGTGTCGTCGAGAAGGAGAAGGCGCGGATCGCGTTTGAGGCGGAGGTGAAGCTTGGCGCGGATCCTGGGCTTGTGGAGCAGGTGAAGGGAAATGCTTACCGGACGCGGATTTATCCGATTCCTGCGCATGGGAGCCGTAGAATTCGCGTGGATTATGTTGCGCCAGTGGTGTTGAATGCGGCTGGGGATGCGGCGGTGATGCTTCCGATGCCGAAGTGCACGCTGTCGAAGCGCGATGTCGTGATCGAAGTGGAGATGCCGGAACGCGTGGTCCCGAAGATCGGGGGGCTTGGTGACCGGCGGTTTGAGCGCGCGGCATCGGTGTGGCGCGTGGAGGCGCATGATACAGATGTGACTGGGGATGATTTGTGCGTCGGGATTCCGGAGATTCCGGAGGTCTTGTCGGCTGTTGAGACGTGCGACGGGGATTGTTATTTCTCGGTGAGCGCGCGCATCGGCGAGGGGAAGGCTGGGGAAGCGGAAGCGGCGAAGCGCTGGCGCATCGTTTGGGATGCGTCGGGCAGTCGTGCCGGGCGAGATGTCGATCTTGCGCTTGAAGCGATCGCGACGCTGCCCGAGAAGGCGCATTATGAATTGATCGTGTTCAGGAATGTCGCGGAGGCGGCGCGCGAATTTGAGTCGCGTGCGGCGTTGCTTTCTGCGCTCAGCGCGGTGGTTTATGACGGCGGTACGGACCTTTCGGCGCTTGCGGCTGTGGCTGCCGAGGCGTTCGATGGGATGACGCTTGTATTTTCGGACGGCATGGACACGTTCGAGAGCGATCTGCCGATGTTTGGTGCGAATTCAGCGGCGCTTTACTCGGGGCATGCGAAGGATGTGGCGCTTCTGCGGCGTATTTGCGGCGGCTGTGCGTTCGATCTTGGCGTGCTTGGTGCCAGCGAGTGTGTGCGGTTGGCGCAGTCGCATCAGCCGGTGGTCGCGGCGCTTCGCGGCGATGGGATTTCGGATATCCAGGGAATCGGGCTTTCGGCCGTTGGGCGCGTGACGGTCTTGGGGCGGTTGCAGGGACGCATGTCGGAAGTGACGCTTGAGCTTTCGGACGGCAGAAAGTTTGCGGTATCGCTTGCCCGCGCGAATGCGCGGGATGGGCGCACGCTCGCGACGGCTTGGGCGTCGCGCAGAGTGGAAGAACTTTCGGCGCGCGCGGACGAGAACCGCGAGGTTTTGTTGGCCATCGGTCGACATTTTTCGATTGTAAGCCCGGTGTCGAGCATGATTGTTTTTGAACGGCTCGATCAGTGGCTCAAATATGATATCGAGCCGCCGGAGGCGTTGAAAGACCTGCATGAAGCGTGGATGCGCGGGCGCAAGAGCGATGCAGATAAGGCTGCCGATGAGGCTCGGGAGGCGAAAGACTGGAAGAATGCGCTTGATGATCTTTGGCGCAGCCGCGTGCATTGGTGGGAAACGCCGGTGCCGAAGCGGGAATATCCGAAGAGCGGCGTGTTTGCGGATATGGCGAATGCTGTGGGCGGTGCTGTGCAGCGCGTGGCGGAACGGCTCGCGCCGGGAAGGGGCGGTGCTGTGCAGCGCGTGGCGGAACGGCTCGCGCCGGGAAGGGGCGG
>JAFZFY010000180.1 GCA_017555665.1 Pseudomonadota bacterium
CCTTCAAGGCAAACCCATCAGATTTTCGCAATGAAGCAAGGCTACGTCAATTGAAATGATCCACATTACCTTAGAAAAAAGTGGCGTTTTTTCCCAAAACGCCCCTTATTTCACAGTCTCCGTGACACGTCTCTTGTACGGCGTATGCGCTCTTGCGCGGCGTATCGCAACGCGATAGCCGCGTCACAAAAAATGCCGGCGTATCGCAACGCGACAGCCGGCACAACAACGATTCAGGCATTCTGAGGCAGGGCTTTATCTTGCTTTTCCTTTGTAAAGGGCTGCCCCTTGCCGAGTTCGATGAGCGGCAGTTTGGTCAGCGCGGAGATGCGGCGGCCCAGCGTAAAGCAGGTGTACTTGTCGAAACAGCCTTCTACGAGGGCGTGCGGCGTGCCGTCGGCTTCTGCCAGATAGAGCGCGAATGCCTCGATATTGACATTCTTGCGCCCAGGCCACGGGTAGTCGATCAAGCCGTAGACGACATGCGTGAATCGCGTGATATCGTATGGCTTAAACGTGTTGTTTTCAGGAAGAAAAACGATCTGCCGGTGGCCGAGGATTTGACCTGTTTCGTCATAAACGGGTTCCGGCTGCGGTATCTTGATGACGGTCTCGCGGTATTTGTAGGTCTTTGAGGAGCGCCGGAACAGGGCTACTGCGAAAATTGTACTGAGGATGAGGATAAAGAACTCAATCGTGTTGAAATACCAAAACCCCGCAAGCGCAAGGCGGAATGCCTCCACGCCTGCGACGATAAATGCCAGCCAGGCGGCAAATCGCCAGCGCTCGCCAATGCGCTGTCTCAGTTCGACAAGGCCGATCCATTCATTGTTGCGTTTGGTCAGGTAGCATCGATCGTATAGCATTATGCACCTCCTGGACGGCCTCTCGTGATATGCCGTCACTCGGTCAGTAGGTCAGTCTGGATATGCGGACTGTCAAGGCGCCAGCGGTTTTCTTCGAGCACGAACACGAGCTCACGAGCCTGCCCCGAGGCATTGACGGCATAGAGGACTTTTCGCGTCGCCGATTCGTCGTCCTTGCGGCCGCCGAAGTCGTCGCGGATGTCCGTCAGGTCACGGATAAACACATCGCCGACGGGGTCAAACTCGATATTTTCGCCATTGATTTCCAGGGTCTTGGTTTCCAGCGCGCCAGCCGCGCCTTTGCCACCAGAATGCGCGTCATACCACGCATTTGTCTCCGCGCTCATCCAGGTGAGTGCCGTGTCATAACGGCCGTCCGCAAGCGCGGCAAAGCATTGGATTGCTGCACGCTTGGCATCTAAAAAACGCTTCATCAGGTCTTCTGGGGTTTCTTTGACTTCTTGCGTTGCCTGCCACTGCGCTTTCGGCGGCGCATCGGGCAGCGTGTACATGCGCGTGCAGCCTGCGGCTGCAAGGGTGACAAGACTGATCAAAATGACTTTTTTCATAGCTCTCTTCTTTAAAACCGTCGGGGCTCTGATGCCCTAGGTGCCCATTTTAATGGCTTTGCATCAGGATTGTAAAGGGTGGGTTTTGTGGGGGAACCCTTTTCTTTTTGCCAAAAGAAAAGGGTTCCCCACACCCCCTCCGAAAAGAAAGGCATTATTTTGAGGGATTTGGGAGACTTTGGGCAAAAAAAAATCCCGCGCCGAAGCGCGGGATTTTTAGTTAGGGGGATGATTGAATTAATTATTTGGCTTCAATCGTGATCGGATAGATCAAAACCGCTGCTGAACTGGATTCCGCATAAGCGGTAATGCGAAGGTTCAGGGATGCCGTGCTTGAAAGCTCAATTTCTTCCGACATGCATTCAGCGACATCTGTGGTAATTGTATTCACTTTGGAATTACCGAGTTTGGTGTCACCGTTAAAGAATGCAACAGCAAGATTTTCTGGCGATGTATTTTTATTTTGCTTGCAATTAAAGCGGGCACGGATTTTTGTTTTGCCTGCAAGCGCTGCAATTTGAGCGTCTGAAAGGGTGAGTTTTACATATTTACTGGTGAAGTCTTCCGTCTTTGCCCAAGAAGCACTCACAGAAAGATAACCACTTGTATTGACAGAGGCGTTGGTCATGCCGATTGCCGCAGGATTTGATGCATCAGAGAGATCGCATGTCCAGTTTGTATTCGTAGGCTTAACACACTCACCATTCTTTGGAACCGTCGTACCAACATTGCTTGATGTATTATTGCAGGATGCTCTTGTGGATTTTTCTTCATCAATTTTTTTACATTCCTCATTATCTGCTTCAACGACTTTCTCGCCGCCAATATATTTTTCGGGGGCTTCAACAATTGTTACCCATTTGTCTTCGCCACCTTCAGCGCCTTTATATGTCCAGAGATTTGCATCTTGCGCAAATTTATAGGAAGCAGACGCGGCAATCGGAGCCCATTTGTCATTGGGGGCTTTTTCTGCAATGTAGGTCACATCGTCGACGACGAAAGTAAATGTGCAGAAGTTGTCACCTTTGAGGCTGGTGAGATCTGCCGTATATTCGACATTGTTGCCGCCGCCGTTGTCATAACCGGTATTCACGGTTGTGGCGAGTTTTGTCCAGTCAGAGATTGCTTTGGTTTTATCTGTGGTGCAAAGGAACGTCGGCGATTTAATGGTGTTGTCCGGGAAGATGAGCTGATTGATCTGCGCATAGGCTTTGCCGCCTTCATCAATGCTGACAAATTTGGCTGCAAGGTTATTGCATTCGCCCCCTTTGTCATAGGCATAGGTGCTTGCGCATTTGATATCACAGACATTCGAAACACAAATGCCAACGACATGAAGCTCATCATCACCTGCGCAATGGCTGTCTGACAGGCATGCCACGCACCTCTCCTCATCTGTTTTGCCATTTTTGTTGCAAAGTGATTTGGATTTCGGGCAGGTCGTTTTGAGGTCTTGTGAGAATTCGCCATTCACACAAATGGAGTATGAGGACTCATCCATACAACCGATCGCATCGTGTGCAATCATTTCATCATCAAGGCCCTTGCAGGACTTGTTTCCGCCGCCGCCTTGTGTCTCGCAAGCCGGATTTGCCTGATCGCCATTGAACACCTTGGAGGTGTCTTTGCAGCCCGTGATTGTGAGATCGGCTGTTGTTCTCGGACCGATAGAATTCTTAACTGTGGTGTTGTAATGGACGATGCCAACAACGTTATAGATGAAATCGGATTTCAAGGATGCCACAAGATCGTTGCCTCCCATGGCATTGGTCACGGCTATCGAGTTCTCGCCGTTCTTAAGTTGTGCATTGCTGCCTGGATCTGTCACTTCCATATTTTCGAGCGTGACGATCATGGACATATAAGCATTTTTAGCTTCATTGGCCGTGATATCTGCGATCGTTTTGGTAACGGCTGTGGCTTTGACATCACCTTCGAGTGTTTCGATTGTAAGTGTTTCTTTATTGCCCGAAATTTCAATCAAATCCTTAAACACTGTGAGTGCGCCAGCGAATTTGACATTGACATATTGACCAGCTGTTGGGAAATCTGGGCAACCTTTATCATTTTCACCGCAATATACATACATACCAGCGATGTTCTCTGAACCATCGGGATCCTGGAGTGTAAAAGCGGTTGCGCTTACCCACGTTACGACACCCTTGATATCAATCGATTCGAGACCTTGTTTGGCTTTGATATTATCATAATCGTCGCGGATCTGTTTGATGGTCGTGTAGCTGGTAGGCGCTTCGCCACCGCTTTCAACGCAGGTGCCGACGGTCAGCATGCAGTTCTCGCAGCCGGGGGTGCCGGTATAGTTCTTCTCTTTGTCCAGGCCTTCGACATCTTTGCAGGTCGCTTCGCCAATATTATCGCCATCGCACTGCTCGCCATTCGGATCTGCCGTGACCTTGCCATCACCGCAATACAGACATGCGCTGTAATCGACTTCGGTGCAAAGAATATCGCATTTCACCTCACCGCTTGCGTACATATCATTGAAGTGATTGCCGCAAGTGATGTCTTTGATCGTGTCGTCATTGCATGCATCCTCGGTCTTGCAGCCATCCGGGATCTCGATGCATTCCGGCATGTTCGAGGTGTAATCGCAGATCATTTCGGATTTGGTGCAATTCTCTGTATATTCTGTATTGACTTCACCGCTTACGCAGAACACCGAGTAATTCTGATCGTGGATATCCTGGCAGTAGGAGCCATTGCCGCCATCGACTTTGCTGCAGTCCATGAGCGAAATCGGATCGACACACGAGGTGCTGGGGTTGGCTGTATCGCAGACAAGACCGTCACCGCATGCCGTGTCTTTCCATTCGTTGTTTTCGCAGGTATAGAGCGTATGTACGCCTTCTTTGAATTCGCATTTCTTGTCATCGGCGAGGCATGCAACGCACTGAGCGTCCTGGCATGCGGTCTTGCCGCTTTCATCATTGGCGCAGTTTTTGTCGGTGACCCAGCGGCCGTCATCACAGACGACGATCTCGCTTTCTTTGCACATTTTGTCGCCGTGTTTGGCTAATTCTTCCGAACCATCGACGGCGCATCCGGCAGGGGATGCACAGATCGCGGAGCCGCTCGCCGTGCTGCACGTGATGTCGATACCTTCATCAGAGCAGTCATACGTCGTGACATCGGTGCCCGTGCATGTGACGCGAAGCGTGCCGTCGCAAATGACATCGCCGTCCTTGAGATTCTGCTTTTCGGAACTGGAATTGGTGTATTCGCAACCGGATGTGGGCAGCTCATTCGCACATTCGTTATTGCTGCAGATCTGGCCGTCATCGCATGCGGTGCCGTTATCCCATTTGCCGTCGCTGCCGCATACAAAGGCTGTCGGTACATCGTTGACGCTTTCGCATTTCTTTGCGCCTTCCAGGCAGTCTTTCACTTCGCCTGCCTTGGCACAGGCAGGTCCGTTGGCCGCATACGGATCGCATATCGGGGTATCGCCGCTGCATGTCGTCTTGGTCGCAACGCCGTCTTTGCATGTCGTCAGATCACTGCCGTTGCAGCCGGGATTGCAGATATTGGGCGTCGGGATCTCCTGACCGCCGGAACAGGTCAGCTGCGAGGCATCACACGTCCCCGGCGCGCAGTTGTAAAGAACCCATGTGCCGCTCACGCACATCTTGAGTGCATCGCCTTCGCAGAGTTTGTTTCCCTCGGGGCAGGCCGCTGGTATGTTGGCACTGCAGGTGTATGTGGTGCTGTCGCAGTATGGGGTGGCTGTGCCAAGGCAACGTGCTGTGATTACCCATTTGCCGTTCTCACATTTGTTCACATTGCCATCCTGGCACATCATCGAGTCGTTGGTGCATTCAAGTACCTGAGGACCCCACTCTACGCGTTCGTTACACGCTGTAAGGCCGCTTATGGCACAACATGTGAGAAATAATGCTAACTTCTTGTTCATGGGAAACTCCTCTATTATGGCAAAAACACACGATCTACAATCGCGCGATTATAACGCCAGTAAACAGCTGGCACGACCCTTATAGACTAGCATTTTTTCTGCATGGTACACAATAGCGGTTGAGTATTGATGATGTTTCTTCAACGTGTCGCCTTGATTCATGTCGTGACTGATGTAAATCTTAAAAAATGTTGTAGGATATGCGCCCATACATGCCTACACAGGGAGAGTCACAGACTTATAATTTATGTTCTACAAGCGGGCGGACACCGTCCTTTGGGCTCACCAAATATGGGCGAGCGCAAGCGAACACACACCTTTCTCCAAACAGGAGAGGGGGCCGCGAAGTGGCGGGTGAGGGCCGGAAAAACCATATCTACGCTTGCGGAACTGCGCTTAAATATATGGGCCGCCATGCGCCGTGTGACCAAATAAAAGGCGAGCCGTATGCGCGAAGCGCATAGGCGAGCGTAGCCGTGTC